>NZ_KV806601.1:78678-184537 GCF_001811765.1 Streptococcus sp. HMSC076H09
CGACAGATTCAAGTACGTCAGCACCAAGTACAGAAGCAGAAAAACCAGCACCTAGTAAAGAACCAGATGCGCCTAAGCCTATTACAAAACCTATTGTTGATGTTCCAATTTCAACAGTTACAGGAGATACAGTAATTGGCACTGAAAATGGAAAAGTGATTGTTCAAAGTGCATCTGGAACAATACTAAAGGATGCCAAAGAGGTTGGTGGTGAGGTACAAAAAGACGGTACTGTAGCAATTAAAAAATCAGATGGAAAAATAGAAGTATTGCCAAACACTGGTGAGGGTAAGACTATCTTTACAATAGTAGGTCTCTTGTTAATTGCTGGAGCAGTTTGGATTGGTTTTAAAGATAATATAAAAAAGTATTTAACCTTTTTCAAAAAGAAAAGTGAAAAATAAGATAATGCCATGATTAATTTCATGGCTTTTATTTTATATGTTAAATTCGTAGAATTAATTTTTAAAAATGTTATAATTTTACAATGAGGAGTGCTATGCAAAAAGAAGAATCTTACAAAAAGAATATATTAGTTTCACCAGTTGTTAAGTGGGTAGGTGGCAAAAGACAACTGTTACCTGAAATAAAGAAATATATTCCGTCAAAAATTTCAACATATGTCGAGCCATTTTTAGGGGGAGGAGCAGTATTATTTGAGTTACAACCTAAAAAAGCCATAGTGAATGATTTTAATTCGGAGCTGATTAATGTTTATCAAGTAATTAAGGATAATCCAGAGGAATTAATATTTTCCTTGGAAAATCATAAACAGCTAAATAATGAAGATTACTATTATAAAATAAGAGGATTAGATCGTACAGAAGGATTTGATGATTTAACAAATGTTGAAAAAGCATCAAGAATTCTTTATTTAAATAAAACTTGCTATAATGGTTTGTTTAGAGTAAATCGATCTGGTCAGTTTAATACGCCTTATGGTAAATATAAGAACCCTAATATTGTAAATGAGGTTACAATTCGAGCAATGTCTAAGTACTTGAATAAAAACAGTATTAAATTAATGAATGGTGATTATAAAGAAGCTCTTAAAAATTTAAGAAAAGGAGCTTTTGTTTATTTTGATCCACCTTATTTACCAATTTCGTCGTCATCTTCATTTACAGGATATACAGAGAATGGTTTTGATATTGATAAACAGATAGAATTACGTGATGAGTGTAAAAAATTAGCAAAACGAGGTATAAATTTTTTATTATCAAATTCCTATAGTTCAGAGATACTTGATTTATACTCAGATAAATCTTTATTTGAAATTGAAGTTGTGAAAGCTACAAGAAATGTAAATAGTGTTTCTGAAAAGCGTGGTGAGATTAATGAAGTGTTAATAACTAATGTAAAACAATAATATGAAACAGCAAAAATTAACTGATACTGCATGGCAAAATCTTATAGAGAAGTATAATATTTTAACAGCTATTGAGAATGAAGGATACTTTAAAATTTCTTCGAATGAAATAAAAGAATTTAGAGAACCTCGACTGATGGCTAAATTTGATAGTTCTAAATATTTACCTGATGTTTTTAAAAATAATAAGTTAAACATTTTGCCTATTAGTAGGTCTAAATATATACTAGGACGATTTAAATTATATGAAAATTTTCCAGACCTGAAAAATTTCAATACTAAGTTACCACAAATAGATTTACCAGAATTGGAAACAATTGATATCGAGAAAATTACTTCGGAAGCTAATGCGATAAATGTATTACAGCTTTCTGGGATATTGGAAGATTTTTTAGAATTGCCAGAAAGTGAAAAGCTTTATCCAACATTCAATAGTAGAATGGGTTCTGGTATATTTGATTTTTATGTTGATACTTTTGATGAATCTAGACAATTTATTTCAGTTGAAAATGCACAGATAGAAATTGATGGCGGTTTTGAGTCTGAAAATTTTGTTATAATTGTTGAAGCAAAAAATGTAATACATACAGATTTTCATGTTCGACAGTTATATTATCCTTATAGAAAATGGACATCCTTAGTTAATAAACCAATTAGGTTAGTATTTTCTATTTATTCAAACATGATTTTTAGATTATTGGAATATGAATTTGAAGATTTAAATAATTATTCTTCAATAAGATTTATTAAAGAAAAATACTATAGTTTAGAAGATACAACAATAACAATTGATGACCTTAAAGAAGTTTTTTATTCTACTGAGTGTGTTTATTTAGATAAATATGGAAAATCAAGAGATGATGTTCCATCTGTACAAGCAGATAGTTTTGAAAGAGTAATTTCTTTACTTGAAAATATGTATCAGAATGAGATGTCAAAAGAAGATATTCAAGAGTTGATGCACTTTTCAGAAAGACAGGTGGGATATTATTTTAATGCAGGTAGATACTTAGAAATATTTTGTAAAAAGAAAAACAATGAAAAGCGAATAGTTTATACACTGACTGAAATAGGAAATAAGATATATTTATCTCATTACAAAAAAAGGCAATTATTGTTAGTAAGACAGATTTTTAAACATAAAATTTTTAGAACTTTATTTGAGCAGGTACTTGTGAACGGAGAATTGCCAGAACTAGACTATATTACTGATTTGGAGTTAGAATATGAAATGGTTAATAGTAGGTCTACAGCGGAACGAAGGGCTAGATCAATAAGAGCTTGGATAAGCTGGATATTTAATTTGACCAAATTATAAAAGTTAATAAGTGAAATCATGATAATATCATGGTTTTTTATTTTGTATAAATGCAGGAGAATTATGTTTAGAATATTTAGAGATGTTAAAGTCACAGTTATTTGTTAATTCATTTTATTATGATACCAGTTATGAAGATTACATTGACAATAATATTTATTGTGTTTATTGCCATTTTTGGATTTGCTGGAGCAGTTTGGATTGGTTTTAAAGATAATATAAAAAAGTATTTAACCTTTTTCAAAAAGAAAAGTGAAAAATAAGATAATGCCATGATTAATTTCATGGCTTTAGTTTTGTTTAAAGGAGCGAAATTGAAAAGACTAGTATATTATTTCATAGCATTAATTTATAGTATTATTTTATTGAAATTAATTGAAACAATATCTAGCAGATTAATACTGACAATATTATTACTAATATTAATTATACTACTAGAAAAAGTTTTGCACGATTGATATAATAACAAATAAAGGGATGTTATTGTGTTGAACTATAAGTATATTACTCTAAATGATAGTTATGAGTTAAATGTTTGGTTAGATTTTGTATTACGAGATTTAAAAAAAGGAAAAAAAGTATTCTAAATTTAGATTTATAATAAAAAAATTGTCTATTAAAAATTCAAGAACTACATTTCAAGAAATCGAAAGTGTTCGTAAAGAATTAATGGGACTATCAGAACTTGATTTGAAGCATTTAAGAATGATAATTGAAAATAGAGAGACAACAGGGATTGGTTTAGAATTCAAAGCATTTTTACAAAAGATATTTAATTATTTTGGTGTGATTGTAGTAGGTTTAATTCCAGTAATATTAGGTTATAATTCAATAGAGAGAGTTGTAACTTCTTGGTTAAATGCCAAAACTTTTAAATCTAGTATTTTATTAATTGTATGGATATTTGTTTTATATATTTATTATGTAGGTTTTAAAGAATTCTTTTTGCATGATTCTAAAAAAAGAGAAGTTAGAAAGTATTTGTTATTTTTGATAAATGATATTTTATTAGATATGGAGAAACATTGATGTCATGATTAGTTTCATGGCTTTTTTAATTAAATAATACAGAATGGAATAAAATGTGATAGAATAGGAGAAAAAATGATAGGGGATTATTCAGTAATGGATTGGGCTACTTTAGGTGGTGTTGTAGGAATTATTTTTACAAATGTGGGAGTTTTGATTTCAAACTCTAGGGATAATAAAGCTATTCAACGAGAACTTGAGCTTTTAGAAGAAGGTCAAGAGAAATTGGTAGACGAATTTTCCAAAATTTCGACAAATCAATATGATAAATATGTTCTGATACAAAGCAATTTATCAAACAATATTGAAAAGAATAAACAAGAATTAGTTCAAAAAAACTCATATGTTAAAGAAGATACTAAATATATCCGTGATGAAATGCTTATTGAGAAAAAGTCAAGGGAAGAAGTTTATAATCATGTGAAAAATGGAGATAAACTTATTGAAAAAATGGCTTTTGCTAATGAATTAATTTTGAAGTTTGGTGAAGTAAGCAGAGAAAATCAAATGTTAGGCTTAAAAGTTAATTCTTTAGAGGAAAAAATAGTCGATTTATCAAATCAACCTAAAAATGATGAAATATCAAAATTACGTAAATCAATTTCAAGTTTTGAAAGGGAATTATCTAGGTTTGAGGATGGCGGTTATAGCGAAGCAGAAGAAATAAAAAGTACTTTAAGAAGAATATTAAATGATCTTGAAGGATAAGAAGTTGATAGAAATAAAGTTGTGATTAATTTCATGGCTTTTTTTGTTTGTTTTTTTATTAAAGCGTAATGTTCGGGGGATATGGATTTTAAATTAAAACTGCAATTGAAAAATAGTTCGGTTTTAAAGTGGAAAACCTAATTACCTGGAACAAATAACGTTCGGATTAAGCAAGTTATAAGGAGGATGAGTATGCAACAGGTTTTTAATGTGAGTGTTCCTGTACCAGATGATGTTGTTATTATTTCAAAAGAAGAATATTTAAATTTGTTAAGTGATAATGAACAAGGCAAGTGGTGGGATATTGATAACTTACAAGAGTTATTGGGAATTGGAAGGTCAAAATTGATTAATGATATTTTGTTAAATCCAGATATAAAAAAAGAAGTAGATTTATCAATTAATCCAAATGGTTTTATTGTTTATCCGAAAGGTAAAGGTAGTCGATATAAAATATTAGCAACAAAAGCTAGAAAATATTTTGAAGATAATTTTGGTTCTATTTTATTAAATAGTTAAATGGTATAATATTGAGGATAAATTCCTTGATGTCTAAGAAAGGAGTAAAATGGCAACATATAGACAAAGAGGTAAAAAGAAATTATGGGATTATAGAATATTCAATGAAAAAAGTGAGTTAGTTGCTTCTGGTTCAGGTTTTAAGACAAAGCGTGAAGCTATGAATGAAGCTATGAGGATAGAGCAACAAAAGTTATTAGTAAATTCTATATCTTCTGATATAACATTGTATGATTTGTGGTTTGAATGGTACAGTTTAATTATAAAGCCTAGCAATCTAGCAGAGACTACAAAGAACAAATATTTTACAAGAGGTTCTGTTATTCGTAAACTTTTTGGAAATCAGAAAGTAAATAAAATAAAGCATAGTGCGTATCAGAGGAAATTAAATATGTACGCTGAAAAATACACTAAAAACCATGTTAGAAGGTTAAATTCAGATATAAAAAAAGCTATCCAATTTGCTAAAAGAGATGGTGTCTTATTATCTGATTTTACTGATGGAGTTGTCATAGCTGGTAGGAAATTTGTTAAGGATGCAGATGATAAATATCTACATAGTATTTCTGATTACAAGAAAGTGATATCTTATTTAGAAAACAATTTGGATTATTCAAATAGTATTGTTTATTATTTATTACTGGTGCTATTTAAAACAGGTTTACGAGTGGGGGAAGCTTTAGCTTTAACTTGGGATGATGTTAATTTTGAAGATCTAGAAATCAAGACGTATAGAAGATTTAGTGGGGATAAGGGAACTTTTAGTCCACCTAAAACAAAAACCTCAATTCGTACTATTCCTATTAGTCAATCTTTGGCATTAACCTTAAGACGTTTGAAGGATGATCAGCAAGTTATGTTGAAAAACTTAAAAATTGTAAATATTAATAATCAAATATTTTATGACTATAGGTACGGTGTGTCGTCAAATAGTGCCATTAATAAAAGTTTGAGAAATGTATTACATTTATTAAATATTGATTCAAAAATGACTGCAATAGGTGCGAGACATACCTATGGAAGTTATTTATTGGCTAAGGGTGTTGATATTTGGGTAGTTGCAAGATTAATGGGTCATAAGGATATTACACAGTTACTTGAAACTTATGGTCACGTCTTGACAGAAGTAATAAATAAGGAATATGAAACGGTCAGAAGTTTAGTATCTTAAAGCTAATTTTTAAAGAATATCTTCTAGAACAAATTTAGAACAAATCTGCTGAAACAAAGAAAAAAACCTTTAAAATCAAGGTTTTCAACTATATTATTAGTGCCCCCTACAGGGCTCGAACCTGTGACCCATAGATTAAGAGTCTACTGCTCTACCAACTGAGCTAAGGAGGCTAGGAAGCTGTATTGGCACCGATGATCCACTTTTTGTATTGATCCCGCACAAAATAAGCAGGTGGGTAACTCGCACCTCTTTAAGTGGCTTCCGCGTGTTAACGGCTTGCGCACTAGAGATGACTTCGTTTCCCGAAATACAAAGAAATAGTCGGTCAACACTTAGATGTGGATTCGTATGCCACAGCAATGTTTCTATGTCTTTATGATACCACTTTTTATAAAATTTTCAAGCAAAATTATCGATTTTTGAAATCGATTGCGATTTTTAAAACTAGCAATCAGTCTGAGAGCTTATCAATGCGCTCTTTATTTGAACCAAGTGCGCGTTCGTATTTACCAGTTTCATTGGCTTCAAAGTAATTATGTCCTACTAGTTTATCTGGTAAGTATTGTTGTTTAACCCATTTTTCAGGATAGGCGTGAGGGTACTTGTAATCCCTTGCATTGCCCAAGGTTTTACTACCGCTGTAATGTCCATCTCTTAGGTGACGTGGAATAGGTAAATTTCCTGAACGACGTAAATCAGCTAAAGCTGCATCCATAGCCAAATAGGCTGAATTTGATTTAGGTGATAGAGCTAAATCCACAACAATGTTAGCAATAAGAATACGAGCTTCTGGAAAACCAATGCGTTGGGCAGCTTCCAATGCAGTCACAGTATGTATTTGTGCTTCGGGGTTAGCTAAGCCGATATCTTCATAAGCAATAATGGTCAAACGTCTTGCTAAACTAGGTAAATCTCCGGCTTCTACTAAACGAGCGGCATAGTGCAGGCTGGCATTGACATCAGAACCTCTAATTGATTTTTGTAAGGCTGATAGGATATCATAATGCCCATCTCCGTTTTTATCCATTGTAATATAACTACGCTGCAGACTATTTTCCATTGTCTCTAGACTAATATGACGGCTACCATCTTCATTAGGAGAAGTAGACATGACTGCTAGATCCAAGGAATTATAAGCAGATCGTAGGTCTCCATTTGTGGCGGTAACAATAAAATCTAGCGCCTCATCATCAATTGTCACTAAAAAAGGAAATCCCCGTTCTTTATCGGAAATTGCTAGCTGAATGGCTTTTTTAATATCCTCGTTAGAAAGAGGTTCTAACTCAAAAATTTGTACCCTACTTCTAATGGCAGGAGTTACTGAAAAGAAAGGATTTTCAGTTGTTGCTCCAATCATAATAATATTGCCATTCTCAAGTAGAGGTAAAAGAAAATCTTGTTTTGTCTTGTCAAGTCTATGAATCTCGTCAAGTAATAAAACTAAGCCACCAGAAAATTTAGCTTCTTCTGCAATTTCTTGAAGACGTTTTTTACTATCAACAGTGGCATTAAAAGTACGAAAGGCATATTTAGTAGTACCAGCAATAGCAGAAGCAATAGAAGTCTTCCCAATACCTGGTGGGCCATATAGGATCATGGAAGATAACATATTAGCTGCAACCATTCGATCAATAATTTTGCCATTACCAACGAGATGTTGCTGCCCGATAACTTCATTAATATTGCGAGGACGCATACGTAGAGCAAGATTGTCAGCCATGATTATTCTCCAAATCTTTTGCGAAAATTAAAGCATCAACATAATGATTTTCAATGAAAAAGGCTTTAGTGATTCGAGCCTCTTCGGTAAACCCGTATTTTTGATAGAGGGAAATGGCTCTGCTGTTATTGCCCATGACATGCATGGCAATCTTGATGTAACCTTGAGCTTTAGCCTCAGTTAGCAGAGCTTTCAAGAGAGCTTTACCCAGTCCCTGACCTTGGTAGGGTTCAGCGATGAGAATGCCGAAAGTGGCAACATGCTTGCCAGCTGGGAAAGGATAGTAGGGACCAAAGTCCAAGACGCCAGCGATCTTATCATCGACCTCAGCGACAAAGAAGGACATGCCATTTGCCAGATTCTTCTCCAAATCACTCTCAGTCCACTTGCGGTCATAGACAGGAGAGGTAAGAGCAGTCCAGCCAGTATTTTGTAAGGTCAGAACTGCCTCACGGTCGCAGTCCTGCATAGGTCTGATAATCATAATTGATGATACAAAGGGACGGTTCGGTTTACCGAAAATTTTCGTAAAGAAATAGGGAACGACGAAGTGTCGTCAGACATTAGGAAGTTCATCTTTTCTTCTAGAAAATTAGTCCCGTATTCAAATCCTTTCTATTTTCTATATAGAGTTTTTCTCTTGGCTGACGCTTTTAACATAGTATGAAGTCAGTCAAAAACGGCTAGTCTTTGAGACTATTGTAACATAAAAATAAGTAGGAACTACCTTTTGATTAACCTGAGTCTGTAACGTTTTTCTTCTATTTCATGTTATAATAAGAAAGAATAAATAGAAAATAAGGACATAAGATGGCTAAATTTGGATTTTTATCGGTACTAGAAGAAGAATTGGATAAGCATTTACAGTATGACTTTGCCATGGATTGGGATAAGAAAAATCATACTGTAGAAGTCACTTTTATATTAGAAGCACAAAACAGCTCTGCTATTGAAACCGTGGACGACCAGGGGGAGACGAGTAGCGAGGACATCGTTTTTGAGGACTATGTACTCTTTTACAACCCTGTCAAGTCTCGCTTTGATGCTGAGGACTATCTGGTGACTATCCCCTATGAGCCTAAGAAGGGCTTGTCGCGTGAGTTTCTGGCTTATTTTGCGGAGACTCTCAACGAGGTTGCCACTGAAGGGTTGAGCGACCTCATGGACTTCCTCACCGATGACAGTATCGAAGAGTTCGGTCTTTCTTGGGATACGGATGCTTTTGAAAATGGCAGAGCAGAACTGAAAGAGACAGAGTTTTACCCTTATCCGAGATATTAGACTTGATGGATTTGCTAAAATGTGGATATACATTGGATGATATAGAAACAGCCAGACCAGAGGATATGGAACGTTATTATGCCCCTGAACAAATCAGAAAATATGGAGCTTTAGGAATAGAATTGAGGTTATTGCATGGATATTTTTGATGAGTTATTTGATTTCTCAGGTGCAAAGATCGCTCTTTTCTGCGAGGGAAAGATTTTGACCAGCCTAAGAGATGATTTTCCAGATTTGCCCTATGCAGGCTTTTGGGACTTACCAGGCGGTGGTCGTGAGGACAATGAAACACCTTTGGAATGTCTTTTTCGTGAAGTTGATGAAGAATTAAGTCTGACCTTAACTCGAAACCATATTGATTGGGTCAAGACTTATAGGGGTATGTTGAAGCCTGATAAATTATCAGTTTTTATGGTTGGACATATCAGTCAGAAAGAGTACGATAGCATTGTTCTAGGCGATGAAGGACAAGACTACAAACTCATGTCCATTGACGAATTTTTAAGCCATAAAAAGGTCATTCCTCAGTTGCAGGAGAGGTTGAGAGATTATTTGGAGGTGGAAGATGATTACTTTACAAAAGGCGGAAGCTAGTGATTTAGAGAAGATTATTGCCATTCAGAGAGCTAGCTTTAAGGCAGTCTATGAGAAATACCACGATCAATACGATCCCTATGTGGAAGAAGTTGAGCAGATTCGATGGAAACTAGTGGAGCGACCAGATTGTTTCTATCATTTTGTCCTTGTTGATGAGACAATTGTTGGTTTTCTTAGATTGGTTATCAAAGACGAGGAGAAGCGTGCTTGGCTTGGTACGGCGGCTATTCTTCCCCAATATCAAGGGCAGGGCTACGGCTCAGCAGTGATGGCTTTATTAGAGAAAACCTATCCTAAGCTTACAAAGTGGGATTTATGTACGATTGCGCAAGAAAAACTAATGGTCAGTTTTTATGAAAAATGTGGTTATCATTCAACCCATACCGAACCTGAGCAAGAAGGAATGGATATGGTCTATATGACAAAGAAGATAGAATAAAAAAAGAAAACTAGATGATTGTCTAGTTTTCTGATAGTTTATTGGCAATAGTAAGCAATAGCTTGGCTGACAAATTCACTTGTTCCTGCTCCACCAGCTTTGTCAATTGATTGACTAAACCGGTCATCTGATTGATACATTTGTCCTAGTCCAGCAAGGATTTCATTGGTACAGGTGTAAAAATGCTGAGAGATATAGTCTTGTAGCCGTTTCACACACATTTGAACAGATTCATCAGATACATTTTGTGTCTTTAATTGCCCAAATTGTACCATTATTTTTGCCATTTCTTGGCTAATTTGTGCAAAGTCATCTGAAGCATGTTTTTGAGCAAATTCTTTGTAGGCTGCTGTTTGTCCCCACTTTTCTTTTGCTTCAGCTTGTAATTGTTCTAATTCTGTTTTATTATAAACATCGAAATTCATATAATCATCTCCTTTTTCTTGTAATCGTTTCGCATGGGTGATAACCTGCTCAAGGTGCGATCTTTTCCATTCAAGCAATTTGATTTGTTGGGCTAATAAGTCTTGCCTTTCCTCTTTTGCTTGCTCAAGCAGGTATTTGATATCTTTGAGAGGGAATTCCAACTCACGAAATAGCAAAATTTCTTGCAGGCGAATCAATGCTTCATCGTCATAAAGTCGATAGCCTGCTTCGGATAGGGCGGTAGGTGGGAATAAACCGATTTTATCATAGTGATGCAAGGTGCGCACACTTACACCGCTTAAGATACTGACTTCTTTAACTGTTTTCATGGTAATAACCTCCTCTCACTTACATAGTATAAAGGATAACCTAAGGTCAGGGTCAAGCAAAAAATAAATTATTTTGAAAAGTATGGTTAATCATATTGATTTGAAGATAAAGGAGGGATAGTTATAGAAATAGTTGAGCTACTTAGGGAATGGTATTCTTCCTTTGAAGTTAAAGAAGAAAAGTGGAATGAAAAATATGAAGGTATCCTCATAAGAATTGAAGGCGATGGAAACTATAAAAGGTGTCGTTTAGCTCATAAGACAGCTAGCAAGATGGGGTATTTTACAGTATTTTGGCAGAAAGATGGAAATGGTAAAAATATTCCTTTTTATGAACAAGATGAAGTGGAAGATTTGATTATTGTCATTAAAGATGGTAGGTGGAAAGGTTTGTTCATCATTCCCAAAGAGGTTGCAGTGAGTAAGGGTATTCTTTCATCTGCTAACTCTCAAGGAAAGATGGCTATGCGATTTTACCCTCCTTGGTGTAGCGATTTAAATAGAACAGCTTTGGTGACACAGCGATGGCAGTTGAACTATTTTATTGATTTAAGTAGAAATAATGAAGGAGTTACTACATGAACACATGGAATGAACTAACGGTTCACGTGAATCGTGAGGCAGAGGAAGCTGTCTCGAATTTATTGATTGAAACTGGCAGTCAGGGGGTTGCCATTAGCGATTCGGCTGACTACCTTGGACAGGAGGATCGTTTCGGTGAGCTTTATCCTGAGGTGGAGCAGTCTGATATGATTGCTATTACTGCTTATTATCCTGATACGCTTGATATTGAGGCGGTTAAGGCTGATTTGGCTGATCGTTTAGCTAATTTTGAAGGCTTTGGTCTTGCGACGGGTAGCGTCAACCTTGACAGTCAGGAATTGGTCGAAGAGGACTGGGCTGATAACTGGAAGAAGTACTATGAGCCAGCTCGCATTACCCATGATTTGACCATCGTGCCGTCATGGACGGACTACGAGGCTAAGGCTGGTGAGAAGATTATCAAGATGGATCCTGGTATGGCTTTTGGGACTGGGACTCACCCAACGACTAAGATGAGTCTTTTTGCCTTGGAGCAAGTGCTTCGTGGTGGTGAGACGGTTATCGATGTGGGGACTGGTTCTGGCGTTTTGTCTATTGCTAGCTCTCTCTTGGGTGCCAAGGACATCTATGCCTATGATTTGGATGATGTTGCAGTGCGCGTGGCTCAGGAAAATATCGATATGAACCCTGGCACTGAAAATATTCATGTGGCTGCTGGTGATCTGCTCAAAGGTGTCCAGCAAGAGGTAGATGTTATTGTTGCCAATATTTTGGCGGATATTTTGATCCATCTGACAGACGACGCCTACCGTTTGGTCAAGGATGAGGGCTATCTCATCATGTCTGGTATCATTTCTGAGAAGTGGGACATGGTGCGTGAGAGTGCTGAAAAAGCTGGTTTCTTCCTTGAGACTCACATGGTTCAAGGTGAGTGGAATGCCTGCGTTTTCAAAAAGACAGATGATATTTCAGGAGTGATTGGCGGCTAATGCAACAGTATTTTGTAAATGGCGAAGCAGGTGCCTATGTGACCATCGAGGACAAGGATACCATCAAGCACATGTTCAATGTCATGCGATTGACAGAAGATGACCAAGTGGTCTTGGTTTTTGATGATGCCATCAAGCGTCTGGCAAAGGTGGTGGACAGCTCTGCTCATCGCTTCCAAATTCTAGAAGAGCTAGACAACAATATTGAAATGCCAGTTCAAGTGACCATTGCCTCAGGTTTTCCCAAGGGAGACAAGTTGGATTTTGTGACGCAAAAGGCAACAGAATTGGGTGCTGCGGCTATCTGGGGATTCCCAGCTGACTGGTCAGTCGTCAAGTGGGACGGCAAGAAACTAGCTAAAAAAGAAGATAAGCTGGCAAAAATTGCTCTGGGCGCAGCGGAGCAGAGCAAGCGTAATCGTCTTCCTCAGGTTCGTTTATTTGAGAAGAAGGCTGATTTTCAAGCGGAGCTTGCAGGCTTTGATAAGATTTTTATCGCCTATGAAGAGTCTGCCAAGGAGGGTGAATTGTCAGCGCTAGCCCAGAACTTGCAGACTGTAAAAGCAGGTGACAAGCTCCTCTTCATCTTTGGACCAGAAGGGGGCATTTCTCCAAAAGAAATCGCAGCTTTTGAAGAGGTTGGAGCTATCAAGGTGGGCTTGGGGCCACGCATCATGCGCACAGAAACAGCGCCGCTCTATGCTCTAAGTGTTATTAGTTACTCAGCGGAGTTATTATGATTATTGCTATTCAAGGTGGTATGGCTGTAGGGAAAACCACAGCTTTGAAAATCATTGAGAATGTTTACCCCAAAATCGCTATTAGTTTTGAGGATATTTCTCCAGTAGTTGATAAGATTAATAAACATCAGCTTGATAACAATAAATTAGACGATTATTGTGAAATTCAACAACTATTTATTCAGCATGAGCGAGATAGATACGAACTTGTTAGAGATAATGAAATAGTGTTAATGGATTATGGAGCTGAGGAAATTGCTTTTTATACACAATACTTTCCAAAGGTGGCGGGTTATAGTTGGACTTTACCTTCTAATTTGTTACTAGAGGTAAATAGGCTAAAGGAATGTTTTGCTGATTATATTATTTTTCTAGATGCAGATGAGACGGTCCTATACCAACGTCAAAAAAATGATTTTAATAGACAGCGTCATTTTTTCAAATGGTATACTCATCACCTGCTGCCTGCTAAAAAACATTATTTAGACACATTTTCCAATGTTATTCATATTAATACAAATCATTTAAATGCTGAGGAAGTGGCTGAAAAAATCATTGACATCATTCGTAAGTTAACTCTATAATGGGATAGTTATACTCCAATTATGTGATGTAACAACTGTTTCAATCCGACTTACTGGCTGAATTACCATAATAGAAAAAAGGAGTTTGGATAATTTTCCAACTCTTTTTAATTTTACATTGATTTTACAAAAATCCTCAAAGAGATTTGATATTTCTTAACTATAATAAAATCAAATCAAAAAATATTTAGGAGTTCATCATGAAAAAACACAAAATGCTATCTCTTTTGGCGGTATCTGGTCTTATGGGAATTGGCATCCTAGCAGGATGCTCAAATGATTCATCATCTTCATCTAAAGGGACAATTAACATTGTTTCTAGAGAGGAAGGGTCTGGAACTCGTGGAGCTTTCATAGAGTTATTTGGGATCGAGTCAAAAAATAAAAAGGGCGAAAAAGTAGACCATACTTCTGATGCAGCAACTGTTACCAATTCAACTTCAGTTATGCTAACCACTGTCTCTAAAGACCCGTCAGCTATTGGTTATTCTTCACTAGGTTCATTAAATAGTAGCGTTAAAGTGCTTAAAATTGATGGCAAAAATGCGACTGTAAAAGATATTAAATCAGGAAGCTATAAGATTTCTCGTCCTTTCAATATTGTAACAAAAGAAGGTAAGGAAAAAGAAGCAACAAAAGATTTTATTGATTATATCTTAAGCAAAGATGGGCAAGCAGTCGTTGAGAAAAATGGCTATATTCCACTTGACAATGCTAAAGCATATCAAGCAAAAGTGTCATCTGGTAAAGTTGTTATAGCAGGTTCAAGTTCAGTAACGCCGGTTATGGAAAAGATTAAAGAAGCCTATCATAAAGTAAATGCAAAAGTAGATGTTGAAATTCAACAAAGTGATTCTTCAACTGGGATTACAAGCGCAATTGATGGATCAGCAGATATAGGTATGGCATCACGTGAATTGGATAAGACAGAGTCATCCAAAGGGGTCAAAGCTACTGTTATTGCAACAGATGGTATTGCAGTAGTTGTTAATAAGAAAAATAAAGTTAATGATCTATCAACAAAACAAGTAAAAGACATTTTTACTGGAAAGACAACGTCTTGGTCTGACTTATCAAAGTAAGGTAAGAGTAAACAATGAAACAAACAAAAGAAGGTCTTATGCAAGCTGTGTTTTTCATCACGGCTTGCGTCAGTGTTATATCAGCTATTTTAATTTGCCTCTTTCTCTTCTCTAGTGGTCTTCCAGCTATTACGAAAATCGGCTGGGGAAATTTTATATTTGGTAAAGTCTGGCATCCTAGTAATAATATTTTTGGCATCTTTCCAATGATTGTAGGTTCCTTATATGTTACAGCGGGAGCTTTACTTTTAGGAGGACCGATAGGTATCCTTACTGCTGTTTTTATGGCTTATTTCTGCCCAGAAAATATTTATAAGCCTTTAAAGTCAGCTATCAATTTAATGGCGGGAATCCCTTCAGTTGTTTATGGTTTCTTTGGACTCGTTGTTATTGTCCCTATGATAAGGCAATATATTGGTGGCTTTGGTATGGGAGTCTTAGCAGCTTCAATTTTGCTAGGAATTATGATTTTACCAACAATTGTTAGCATTTCAGAATCTTCTTTAAGAGCTGTTCCAGAGAGCTATTATGAAGGCGGTATTGCCCTTGGTGCCTCTCATGAACGAAGTGTCTTCTTTGCTGTTTTACCAGCTGCTAAACGTGGCATTTTAGCATCGGTTGTTTTGGGAATTGGACGTGCTATTGGTGAAACAATGGCTGTCATCATGGTAGCGGGTAATCAAGCTGTCTTGCCTCAATCGCTGACATCAGGCGTTAGAACTCTAACCACTAACATTGTTATGGAAATGGGCTATTCTTCTGGTTTGCATCGTCAAGCCTTAATTGGTACAGCTGTGGTACTCTTTATCTTTATATTAATGATTAATATCAGTTTTTCAGCATTACAGAAAGAGGAATAAGATGGAAAATATTAACCAAAGAACGTCAAAACAATATTTAGCATCTTTAAAAAAAGATCCCCTTTCCTTCTTTCTTTTTGCTATTGTCTATTTGGGAGCAATTCTAAGTTTTGCTACAATTGCATTTGTTGTTATTTATATTTTAGTTAAGGGGCTTCCTCATGTGAATACTGGCTTGTTTGCATGGACTTATAATACTCAGAACGTTTCACTATTACCAGCTTTCATTAACACTATCTTTATCATCGCCTTAACTTTATTATTTGCAGTTCCACTTGGTATTGGTGGATCAATTTATCTAACGGAATATGCTAGACGTGATAATCCTTATCTCAAAATTATCCGTGTTGCAACCGAGACATTGGCAGGGATACCTTCAATTATTTATGGTTTGTTTGGTGCATTATTTTTTGTAAAATACACACACTTAGGCTTATCTTTGATATCGGGTTCTCTGACTTTGAGCATCATGATTTTACCTTTGATTATGAGGACAACTGAAGAAGCTTTACTATCTGTTCCGGATTCTTATCGAGAAGGAGCCTTTGCGCTTGGTGCTGGTAAATTGAGAACCATATTTAAAATCGTATTACCTAGTGCTATGTCTGGTATTTTTGCTGGTATTATTTTAGCGGTAGGACGTATCATTGGTGAGTCAGCAGCACTTATTTTCACAGCTGGAACAGTTGCAAAAGTAGCACATTCGGTATTTAGTTCATCTCGTACTTTAGCAGTACATATGTATGCTATTTCGGGTGAGGGCTTATATGTTGACCAAACTTATGCGACTGCGGTCATCTTATTGCTTTTAGTTATTATTGTCAATTTTGTATCTGGACTAGTAGCCAAACGATTAGGAAGTGAGTCGAACAGTGAGTAAATTAGTAATTAATAATTTAGATTTGTATTATGGAGAATTTCACGCTCTGAAGGATGTTAATTTAGACATTGAAGAAAAAGAAATCACAGCCTTTATTGGACCTTCTGGGTGCGGAAAGTCTACTCTCTTGAAAAGTATTAACCGTATGAATGATTTGGTCAAAAATTGCAAAATCACAGGGGATATTACTTTAGAAGGCGAGGATGTCTATAGACAATTGGATATTAACCAATTGCGTAAAAAGGTTGGAATGGTGTTTCAAAAACCTAATCCGTTTCCAATGAGCATTTATGATAATGTTGCTTTTGGTCCAAGAACGCACGGTATTCATTCCAAAGCAGAGTTAGATGATATCGTTGAACGTTCCCTTAAACAGGCGGCTCTATGGGATGAGGTTAAAGATCGTCTTCACAAATCTGCTCTGGGTATGTCTGGCGGACAGCAGCAACGTTTGTGTATTGCGCGTGCTCTTGCTATTGAGCCTGATGTTTTACTTATGGATGAACCCACAAGTGCCTTGGATCCTATTTCAACAGCAAAAATTGAAGAATTGGTTATCCAACTGAAGAAGAACTACACTATTGTTATAGTGACACATAATATGCAACAAGCTGTTCGTATTTCTGATAAAACAGCATTCTTTCTGATGGGAGAAGTGGTTGAATATAACAAAACGAGCCAACTCTTTTCATTGCCACAAGATGAGCGTACAGAAAACTACATTACAGGGAGATTCGGATGATTCGTTCACGATTTGCAAGTCAACTTAATGACCTTAATAAAGAAATTATTTTTATGGGGGCATTGTGTGAGGACATCATTGGGAAGTCCTTAGGTGCTCTAACAAATAGTAATGACGTTTACCTTGACGATATTTCTGAAACTTATCACAAGATTGAACAAATGGAACGGGATATTGAGGAGAGATGTTTAAAACTTTTACTCCGTCAGCAACCAGTTGCCAAGGATTTACGCCGTATTTCTTCTGCATTAAAAATGGTTTATGATATGAAACGTATTGGTGCTCAAGCTTATGAAATTGCGGAAATTGTTAGTTTAGGTCATATTATCCAAGGTGCAGGTTCTGAAAGGGATCAACTTAACAGCATGTCTAATAATGTCATTAGTATGCTGACTAAGAGTATAGATGCTTTTATTTATGACAATGAAGAACAAGCGCATCAAGTAATTGAACAAGATAGGACAGTTAACCAGGAATTTGATACAATAAAGAAACAGTTAGTGTTATATTTTTCGGTACAGGATGTTGATGGTGAATATCCCATAGATGTTTTAATGATCGCCAAGTACCTAGAGCGTATTGGTGATCATACAGTAAATATTGCTAAGTGGGTGCTTTTCTCAATAACAGGTAACCTAGATGGAGAAGCGTAATGATATATTGTGTTGAAGATGATGCTGATATTCGCGAAATGATGCTCTATACTTTGCAAATGGCAGGTTTTAAAGCTCAAGGATTTTCGAGTTCAGAGCTTTTTTGGGAAGCTATTCAGGAGAAAGTTCCAGACTTGATTTTGCTTGATATTATGTTGCCGGGAGATGATGGTTTGACTATTTTAGAGCGTTTAAGGAGAAAACATCAAACGGAAATGATACCAGTAATCATGACAACTGCTAAAGGTAGTGAGTATGATAAAGTTAAAGGGTTAGATCTTGGAGCAGATGATTATCTCGTCAAACCTTTTGGGATGATGGAAATGATTTCACGAATAAAAGCAGTCTTGAGACGTAGCCGCCAAGTAGATTCAAAAGCTCATATTATCATTGGAAATTTAGAGATTGATCCGACTAATTATTGGGTCAAAAGGGGAACGGAAAAAATCCACTTAACCCTAAAGGAATTTGAGTTATTAGTATTATTCTTCCGTAATCCCAATAGAGTCTTTACAAGGCAAGAACTTCTGGATAAGGTTTGGGGAGAACAATTTTTAGGAGAAACTAGAACTGTGGATGTTCACATTGGGACACTGCGAACAAAACTTGGTGAGGATGGCTATTTGATTGCTACAGTAAGGGGAGTTGGATACCGTTTGGAGGAAAGACATGACTAAAAAAATTTTCCGTACAACTTTATCTGCTAGTTTGGGAATTGTTTTAGTTACAATTTTGATGATTATGGGATTTCTCTATAATTACTTCAATCACATTCAGCGAGAACAGTTGAGAACACAAACGGCACTGGCGTCACAAGGAATTTCCTTTGAAGGTAAAGATTATTTTGAAAATCTTAAAACTTCAAATGTGCGTATTACTTGGGTAGATAATAAGGGACAAGTGCTTTATGATACCCAATCAGATGCAAAACATATGAAAAATCACGCCAATCGTCAAGAAATTAAAGAAGCTATCAAGAGTGGTTATGGTGAGAGCACGAGGTGGTCAGCGACACTTACTGAGAAGTCTATCTATGCTGCGCAACGTTTAAATAATGGAACGATAGTTCGTTTATCAGTTGCGCAACAAACTATTTTTTATCTTCTCCTTGGTATGATAAGTCCCTTAGCAATTATCATCTTACTTGCTATTATTTTATCTGTATTAATTGCACGATATATAGCAAAAAAAGTATCAGAGCCTTTAAACAATATTGACTTAGATCATCCTTTATCAAATGATAGTTACGAGGAGATAACACCATTATTAAGGCGTCTTGATAGCCATCAGGCTAAGATTCAACATCAAAAACTGTTATTACAAAAGCGTCAAAAAGAATTTGATACCATTATTTCTAAAATTAAGGAAGGAATGATTCTTTTAGATGATCAAGCAAGAATCGTTAGTATCAACGCAGAAGCTTTAAAGTTATTCCAAATTAATGATGATTGGCATGGGCGCTTTATGATGGAAGTTAGCCGAGATTTAACTCTCAAAGACTTAATCGATCAAGGACTAAAAGGGAAAAAGAAAGAGGCTAATATTGGCATTGAAAATAATCATTACCGCGTCTTGGTAAGACCAACTACAGATAACAACCGAGTAACAGGATTGGTTGTTCTACTGTTTGATGTGACTGATCAACTCCAAATGGAACAACTTCAACGTGAATTTACTGCCAATGTCTCTCATGAATTGAAAACCCCGCTTCATGTTATTTCTGGTTACTCAGAACTGTTAGCTAATCAAATGGTTCCAAACGAAGAAGTCCCACAATTTGCAGCTAAAATTCATAAAGAATCTGAACGATTAGTTAAATTGGTTGAGGATATTATCAACCTTTCTCACCTTGATGAACAAGAAAAATTACCGCAAGAGACAGTAAATCTGTATGACTTAACACAAAAAGTTTTAGAAGGTTTACAAGCTAAAGCAGATAAGAAGCACATACAAATCAATTTTAATGGAGAAGAAGCTATTTTGCGAGGGAATCCAGTTTTATTGAATTCCTTGGTGTACAACTTGTGTGACAATGCTATCACCTATAACCATGAGAAAGGTCAAGTAAATGTGACTTTGAAAAATTCACCTGATACAATTACCTTAGAAGTTAGTGATACGGGACTAGGCATTGCAGAGAAGGACAAAAAACGTATTTTCGAACGTTTCTATCGCGTCGATAAAAGTCGCTCAAAAATAGTTGGGGGGACTGGTTTAGGTTTGTCTATTGTAAAGAGTGCTTTAGATTTTCACAATGGTAGTATAAAAGTGGACAGCCATTTGGGGCAGGGAACAACAATGACCGTTTTACTTCACAAACAATAAAAACTCACAAATAAAAGTCTAGATGATATTATCTAGACTTTTTTAGTAATTCAGAAAAAATATATAAGTAAGGGTTTACAAAAAACAAATAAGTGCTATAATAAAACCATAATAACGCAAACGATTGCACTATTAAGTGCATAAAAGGAGATTGAAGATGAAAAATAATGTCAAACAGCTCTTTAGTTTTGAATTTTGGCAGAAGTTTGGGAAGGCTTTGATGGTTGTTATTGCTGTTATGCCAGCAGCAGGATTGATGGTTAGTATTGGTAACTCCATTAGTCTATTGGATCCATCAAATGTTTTATTAGGGCGCATAGCTAATGTTATTGCTCAAATTGGTTGGGGAGTTATTGGTAACTTACACATCTTATTTGCATTGGCTATTGGTGGTAGCTGGGCTAAAGAACGTGCCGGTGGTGCTTTTGCGGCTGGCTTATCCTTTATTCTTATTAACCTTATTACAGGGAACTTTTTTGGTGTTAAAACAGATATGTTAGCAGACAGTAAAGCAACTGTTCAAACGGTATTTGGTGCAACCATCAGAGTTTCAGATTACTTTGTTAACGTTCTTGGGCAACCTGCTCTTAATATGGGTGTATTTGTCGGTATTATTTCAGGTTTCGTTGGTGCAACTGCCTTTAATAAATATTATAACTATCGTAAATTACCAGATGCTTTAACTTTTTTCAATGGAAAACGTTTTGTTCCATTTGTTGTTATTTATCGTTCAGTCATTGTTGCATTAATTTTATCAGTATTTTGGCCGGTTGTTCAATCAGGTATCAATGGCTTTGGTAAATGGATTGCAAGTTCACAAGACAGTGCTCCAATATTAGCACCATTTGTCTACGGTACGTTAGAGCGTTTATTGCTCCCATTTGGTTTACACCATATGTTAACTATTCCAATGAACTACACGCAACTAGGTGGCACATACACTGTCCTTACAGGTGCAACTAAAGGAGCACAGGTGTTGGGACAAGATCCACTGTGGTTAGCATGGGTTGGTGATTTAATTAACTTAAAAGGCTCAAATTCAAGTCAATACCATCACTTATTGACAAGTGTCACTCCAGCACGTTTTAAAGTGGGGCAAATGATTGGTGCTTCAGGTATTTTGATGGGATTATCTTATGCTATGTATCGTAACGTTGATAAAGATAAAAAATTGAAATACAAGTCAATGTTTATTTCAGCAGCAGCGGCTACTTTCTTGACAGGTGTTACTGAGCCAATTGAGTACATGTTCATGTTTGCAGCAATGCCACTCTACCTTGTATATGCTGTCGTTCAAGGATGTGCGTTTGCTATGGCAGATATTGTTAACCTCCGCGTTCATTCATTTGGTAATATAGAATTTTTAACACGTGTTCCTATGGGCATAAAAGCGGGCCTTGGTGGTGATATTTTCAACTTTGTTTGGGTGACACTTCTTTTTGCAGTATTGATGTACTTTATTGCAAACTTTATGATTAAAAAATTCAATTTAGCAACAGCAGGACGTAATGGTAATTATGATAACGAAGAGGTTGATAATGCTCCTTCAACAGCTTCTGGTTCTGCTGATGCAAATTCTCAAGTTGTACAAGTTATTAATTTACTTGGTGGTCGTGATAACATTGAAGATGTAGATGCATGTATGACTCGTCTTCGTGTCACAGTTAAAGATGGAAATAGCGTGGGTTCTGAAGCAGCTTGGAAAAAAGCTGGTGCAATGGGATTGGTGTTAAAAGGTAATGGCGTTCAAGCTATTTACGGACCTAAAGCAGATGTCCTTAAATCAGACATTCAAGATTTGCTAGATTCAGGTACAGTTATTCCAATAGTTGATTTAGAAACAGGTCAACCTGTAGCAGCAGCCCCAGTTACAACTTATAAAGGAATAACAGAAGAAATTGTTTCGGTGGCTAATGGTCAAGTAGAAGCATTGGATGTTGTTAAAGACCCTGTCTTTTCTCAAAAAATGATGGGTGATGGCTTTGCTGTGGAACCAACTGATGGCAATATTTATGTTCCAGTTTCAGGTACAGTTACTAGTGTCTTTCCAACAAAACATGCTTTTGGTTTATTAACAGAAAGTGGCCTAGAAGTTTTAGTACATATCGGTCTAGATACAGTAGCTCTTGATGGTCAACCATTTGAGGTTAAAATTTCTAGTGGTCAAAAAGTGGTAGCAGGCGATCTTGCTGTAGTAGCAGATTTGGAAGCTATCAAAGCAGCTGGTAAAGAGACAAGTGTGATTATCGTCTTTACAAATGTTTCAGATATAAAAACTGTTAAACTTGAAAAATCAGGTCCACAAATAGCTAAAACAGTTGTGGCAAAAGTCGAACTGTAACAAACGATAGGAGCTGGGCAAGTCTCAGCTTCTTTCTGATGAAAGGATACTCTATGGCAAAATGCTTAACGTTAAATACTCATTCATGGATGGAAGTAAATGCTCTAAAGAAATTATTTGATTTAGCAGAGCATATCTTCCGTGAAAAATATGATATCATCTGCCTACAAGAGGTGAACCAGAGCATATCTTCCCCTCTTGCTAAGAGTAGTCCAAATTATCATCCGATTGAAGGTACACCAGCTCTTCATCAAGATAACTTTGCCTTGCAATTAGTGCATTACCTAAATCTTCAAGGTCTACACTATCATTGGACATGGGCTTATAATCATATTGGTTATAGTAAGTACCATGAAGGGGTAGCGATACTTTCTCTGAAACCATTAAAGCCAGAGGATATTTTAGTTTCAGCTGTAGACGATGAGACTGATTATCATACTCGTCGTGCTCTGGTAGCTGAGACCACTCTGAATGACAAAGTCGTTACAGTAGTTAGCCTCCATTTATCATGGTTTGAGAAAGGATTTGCGGAGGAGTGGAAACGACTAGAAACTACCCTACTTGAGGTAGAAACTCCACTTTTACTCATGGGTGACTTTAATAATCCTACTGGAAATCAGGGTTATGAACTTGTTCTTAATAGTCCATTAGCATTAAAGGATAGCCACCAAATAGCCAATCATGTATTTGGGGACCATACTATTATGGCTGATATTGATGGTTGGGAAGGGAATAAAAAGGCTCTTAAAGTTGACCATATTTTTACTAGCGAAGACCTTTCAATCAGTTCAAGTCAAGTAGTTTTTGAAGGTGGTGAAGCACCTGTCGTTAGTGATCATTACGGCTTGGAAATTACCATGGATTTCTAATATCTTATAATAAAAGATACCCTTAGGTTCAGATAAAGTCTGTATCTAAGGGTATTTTAATAGAAATAATTTATTTTTAATACTTAACTACTTAATTAGGTGTTCAAATAGTTATATATATGTTAAAATTAGCATATATTTATTATGCTTTTAAAATTAGCCTCATGGACGTCACATATTAAGACGGGATAACTCATAAACGATACCTATGAGAAGAATATCGTAGTGGCTCTATTGTGACTATTAATATTCAAGTAATAAGATAGAGGATATAAGGTGAATATTTTTATACTTGAGGATGATTTTGTTCAACAAGCCCATTTTGAAAAAATCATTAAAGAGATTAGAGTACAGTACAATCTGCATTTCAAAACAGTAGAAACGTTTGCTAAACCAGTTCAATTATTGGAATCAATTTATGAAATAGGTTTACATAATTTATTTTTCTTAGATATTGAAATAAAAAATGATGAGCAGATGGGCTTAGAGGTAGCAAAACAAATTAGACAAGTTGATCCATATGCTCAGATTGTTTTTGTTACAACTCATTCAGAATTAATGCCTTTAACCTTTCGTTATCAGGTATCAGCTTTAGACTATATCGATAAAGGACTTTCACAGGAAGAGTTTAGCCAAAGGATTGAGGAAGTATTGTTGTACGTAGATGGCATTTGCAATAAGCCCTTAGTGGAAAATTCATTCTACTTTAAGTCGCGTTACAGCCAGGTACAATTACCTTTTAACGATCTTCTTTATATAGAAACATCCTCAAGATCACATAGAGTTGTCCTTTATACTGAAAAAGATAGAATGGAATTCACAGCCACTTTGGGGGATATTTTAAAACAAGAACCTAGGCTCTTTCAATGTCATCGCTCTTTTTTAGTAAATCCCTTAAATATTTTTAAAGTGGATAGGATAGATAGATTAGTTTACTTCCAAAATGGAACGACTTGTCTGGTTTCACGCAATAAAGTGAGAGATATAGTATCTATAGTGGATAAATATCAAAAGGATAGAAAAAGATGAGTTCTATTTTAGACCGTTACTTCAAAACTTCTTTACAGGAGAGGTTGGTTGTTCAAAGAAAACTCTAATTGGCTAATATGATAGATTATAGCCACCATATTGAAGTTTCTTTAGAGACAGATGAACCTAAGATAGCCATGTCTTATTTTACATTAAACCATAAGCAAATTTTTATCATAGAAAATTCGATAGTCGAGGAAAGAATAGATGCTTCACGTTTGTTTGGTTATGGAGCAAGTAGCAAGGGAGAAGATAGAGGGTTAGGCCTTTATAATGTCATGAAAGTTATTGACCGTTATCCCAATGCATCTATTAGTACAAATAGTGAACAACATACTTTCCGTCAGGGCTTAGAAATAATCTTTTAGCTATATTACTTTACAATCATTTAGAGAGTAAGTGAGAAAGCTCATTTTTAACCTTTAGCTCAGTCGCTATATTTTAGTAATTGATTTTTCAACTGTCTTAATTATTGAAAGGAGACAATACTATGTTATTACAGCTAGATAATATCACTAAAAGCTACGGAAAAAAAATAGTACTTAACCAGATTTCCTACCAGTTTACTCCTGGTTTGTATGGACTCTTAGGAGCAAATGGTACTGGCAAAACAACCTTATTAAATTTGATGAGCCACTTTACATTCGCAGATAGTGGGAATATTTATTGGAATGGACAGGAGCAGTCGGAAGAATTTTATCGTCACATTGGTTTTTTACCGCAACATTTTCGCTATTATGATCAATTTACTGGCATTGCTTTCTTAAATTATATCGCTACCTTAAAAGGTGTTGATAAAAAGAAAGCTAAACAAGAAATTCCTAGATTACTAGAGCTTGTTGGTTTAGGCGATGTAGGTAAAAAGAAGATTTCATCATACTCCGGTGGTATGAAGCAACGTTTAGGCATTGCTCAAGCACTTATCAATGATCCTGAAATACTCATTCTGGATGAACCAACTGTTGGACTTGATCCCAAGGAACGGGTTAAATTTCGCCATATTTTGAGTCAGTTATCCACCAATAAAATTATCATTTTATCAACGCATATTGTGTCGGATGTGGAAGCTGTTGCCAAAGAAATTATAGTATTAAAAAATGGTAAATTTATCGAACATGGCAACACCGCACAGCTGTTGAAAACTATTGAGGGAAAAGTGTGGGAAATAACGACTGAACCAGGTTTATCTCAGATACCCAATATTGCTATTGTTAATGAAAAAGTCTTTTCAGATAGTCGGGTATTTCGTGTAGTGAGTGATATTTGTCCGAGTGATTCGGCACAGTTGGTTGTTCCGACTCTAGAAGATTTCTACATCTATCATTTTAGAGGGGAGTAAGTAAGATGATATCAATTTTTCCTTTTGAATTAAAAAAACTTCTACAACGTAAGGCAGCATTTGGGGCTTTTATTATCTTCCTTCTTGCTATTTTTGGTCTATTTTACCAGCATTTTTTTGTTGGGCAAATTAGTGGCTATTCTGCAGATAAAATACATGGTCGAGAAGCGGTTGCCATTAATCGTAGAATAGCTGAAAAATATTCAGGGGATTTATCTGAAGAACGAGTAACAAATATTATTAAAAACTATGTTAATCCGCCAGCAGGACGCCCCCCTATATTTGATGTTTTTAGTTATTATGTGGCAGACACTTTTGATCGTGATTTTTTAATTTACTATAACCAATTGAAAGATGATAAAACAATTGATTTTAATAAAATAAATATTAAAGATCAAAAACAGTTGGGTTCTGCGCTACCACTAAAACAACTAAAGCTAGGTAACTTTGCTCCTTGGAATCAACTTTTCGAAGTAAGTAATAGTACTTATATTTTAATTGTCTTATTTACTCTATTCTTATCAGCTCCTCTTTTTTCAGGAGATAGGGCTAAGAAGATTAATCCTATACTACTGACGACTCGGTATGGACGTGGTCAGTTGACCTGGGCTAAGTTAGCTAGTACAATGACCATCGGTATTTCCACATTTATCCTAGCATATGCCCTCATTCTGACGGTATTTGCAGATTATTTTGGTTTTAGTGGTTGGGAGACAAGCGTTCAACTGAATTTATACTGGACATCACCTTTGGCTAATATTATGGGATTTCCTGTACCTATGACAATATCAACTGCTTTTGTTCATATTATTGTCTTACAATTTGTTGGACTCCTTTTTATAGCCAGTCTTAATTTCTTTATATCAAGTATCACAAATTCGCCATTAACATCTTTTGCTGTTTCAACGCTTGCCTTTTTTGCTCCTAGCTTTTTAATGGCTATGTTTAATAAAGGTGTGATAAACAAGTTATTAACTATTTTCTCAGTATCAACGACAGACACTTCAGCTTCACTTTTAAAATTATCACGTAATGGTAGTCATGGCTTTTTCTTTGATAGTTTTTCTGCTAATGAAATCTGTCTGATTAGTCTACGTATGTTAATTGCAGTGTTATTGATAGCCTATACCTATCGTTTAATGCGACGAAGAAGTTTATAGTTCCCACTGGTTATCTGAACAAGAAATTATTCTAAGCTGATTTTCTTTTGCGAAATCAGCTTTTTTATTTCCTAATATGGTTGATAAGGTATTAACAATAATTATCAGATACCATTTAAGGCGTTTCAATGACTTTTTGGGATAATTGAGATATTCTTCTGAAGAGATTGGTATCATAGTAATGATAACTTATAGAAAGTAATGTTAAGGATGAAGAGAAGTCAGTGCGTGGATAATAAGCAGCATAATACATCAATGATTAGTTTGCTACAATACCTTTTTTCCATACTGGTCATTTTAGTTCATAGTGGGAGGTTATTTAGTCAGGATGTCATTCATTTTACCTTTAAAAGTTTCCTAGGTCGGATGGCTGTTCCTTATTTTTTGATTTGTACTGCTTTCTTTTTGAGAGGTCGTATACAGCAAGGTTTGTGTAATCACTCCTACTTTCGTAAACTGATTAAAAAGTATAGCATGTGGACTATCATTTATTTGCCTTATGGTTATTTCTTTTTTGAATCTCTAAATATAGCGAAGATCTATTTGTTGCCGGGGTTTATTGTGGCATTTTTGTATTTAGGTATGTCACATACCCTTTGGTACATCCCTGCTGTTATTCTAGGTTGGGTCATTATTCAAGGATTATTGAAGTATGTAGGAACTAGGGGGACATTTATCACAGTTGTTGTACTCTATTGTATTGGAGCAGTAGAGACCTATTCTGTCTTTATACAGTCAACAAAATTTTATCCCCTGATGTCCACTTATATGTCAATTTTTCAGACAACACGAAACGGATTATTTTACACTCCAGTTTATCTTCTAGCAGGATATTTACTCTATGATTATTTTAATACTGACCTATTTACCAAATCGCGTGGTCTTAAGTATATTCTCTTCCTTTTACTTCTAGCTTTAGAGAATGTTCTTATTTATTTTAATCAAGGGTTGGATAAAAATTTCTTCTTATTAGCTCCTTTATGTGCAGTATTCTTATTTAACTGGAGTATACGTACATCACTGTTTAAGGAATATCGTTTAAGTCCTTTAAAACAGTTGAGTGTCTATTATTTCTTCCTTCCCCCTCTTTTTATTGGCATAGTGTCTTACTGTTTAAAATCAACTTCCTTAGTTGCACACCATCAAGGAAAAGTGATTTTTGTGGTGACCTTGGCATTAACACATGCTTGTGCTCTACTCATAATAAAGGTTGTTAATAAGATACCCTATCAAAAAATTATTCCATTATCTCTTTCGAAATAGTGATGCATATAAGAGAAAGTTTAAAGTTATAGTGATGTAAAGGTTGTGTAAACTATTAGGATACATGACCTTTTTATTGTTCTGTTTTTAAATATTAATTATGTAGAATAGTCCACATATAGAGTAGAATAGTCCATTTTTAAACCGCTTTCATTTGTTAGAATGATAGTAAAGGTTATCTTATTCAAAGTATTGATAAAACTTTCAGAACTAATTTAGGGTAATGTAATAAATAGGAGGAGAAAGATGAAGCGGAAATTCCTAATCGGCAGTCACGGAAAACTTGCGAGTGGGTTGCAGAGTTCTATTGATATTCTGACAGGCAAGGGACAAGAGATTCAGACAATAGATGCTTACATTGATGATAGTGACTATACTAAGTCTATTGTAGAATTTATTGATGAGATTGCACCAGATGAACAGGGGCTTATTTTTACAGATTTGTTAGGTGGCAGCGTTAATCAGAAAATGGCGACTGCTGTAATGAATAGTGGGAAAAATAATATTTTTTTAATAACGAACAGCAATTTAGCGACCTTGTTGTCATTACTATTTTTGAAACCTGAAGAGGAATTAACTAAAGAAGAAATTGTAACCGTTATCAATGAATCTCAAGTGCAGCTGGTAGATCTTAGCTTTAAAGCGGGTTCAGAAGATGACTTTTTCGATTAATAATTAGGAGGAAAAAATGATTACTCAAATTCGTGTTGACGACCGTTTGATTCACGGGCAAGTGGCAGTTGTATGGACTAAAGAATTAAATGCACCACTTTTAGTGGTGGCTAATGATGAAGCTGCAAAAAATGAAATCACACAGATGACTCTTAAAATGGCTGTGCCTAATGGCATGAAATTATTAATCCGTTCAGTTGAAGAATCAATAGCTCTATTTAAAGATCCACGTGCAACTGACAAGCGCATTTTTGTGATTGTCAATTCTGTTAAAGATGCCTGTACAATTGCTAAAAATATAACCGATTTAGAAGCAGTAAACGTCGCTAATGTAGGACGCTTTGATAAGTCTGATCCAGCTACAAAAGTCAAACTAACATCAAGTCTCTTATTAAATACAGAAGAGTTGGAAGCCGCAAAAGAATTAGCCAGCTTACCAGATTTAGACGTCTTTAACCAAGTATTGCCTTCAAATACTAAGGTTAACTTGAGTCAGTTAGTCAAATAAAGTGAGGTATGACATATGATAATGCCAGCGACGATGGCAGCTTTAGCTGTATTGATTTGTTTTGGGGGAAATTACTTAACAGGTCAAAGTATGATGGAGAGACCACTTGTAGTTGGTCTTGTAACAGGAATGCTACTAGGTGATATTAAGGTTGGTATCCTAATGGGAGCCTCCCTAGAAGCGCTATTTTTGGGAAACGTTAATATTGGGGGTGTTATTGCCGCAGAGCCAGTAACAGCAACAGCGATGGCAACAACTTTTACCATTATTTCAAACATTGATCAAAAAGCAGCAATGACTCTAGCTGTTCCGATTGGAATGTTGGCAGCATTTGTTGTTATGTTTTTGAAAAACGTCTTCATGAATATCTTTGCACCGATGGTGGATAAAGCTGCAGCCGCAAACCATCAAGGTAAACTTGTGATGCTTCACTATGGTACATGGATTATTTACTATCTCATTATCGCTTCTATTTCTTTCATTGGTATTTTAGTAGGTAGTGGGCCTGTTAATAGTTTTGTCCATCATATTCCTCAAAACCTGATGAATGGTTTGAGTGCGGCGGGAGGCCTCCTTCCAGCTGTTGGTTTTGCCATGCTGATGAAATTATTATGGACAAATAAATTAGCTGTTTTTTACTTGCTTGGTTTTGTTTTAACAGCTTATTTAAAATTACCAGCGGTTGCAGTTGCTGCCCTAGGAGCAGTTATTTGCGTCATTAGTTCACAACGTGATATAGAATTAGACGCAATTACTAGAGGTGCGATCAGTAAACAGACAACCTTTGACTCTAAAGAATCAGAAGAGGAGGACTTCTTCGCATGAAATCACAGGATAATTTGACTAAAGAAGACCGTAAAATGCTTCGCTCAGTCTTCTGGCGCTCATGGACGATGAATGCCAGTCGTACTGGGGCAACACAATACCACGCAGTAGGAGTTATTTATACTTTACTACCAGTCATCAATCGTTTTTATAAGACTGATAAGGATAAAGCAGAGGCACTGGTCCGTCATACAACATGGTTTAATGCCACCATGCACATTAATAATTTTATTATGGGTCTTGTTGCATCTATGGAAAAGAAAAACAGTGAAGATCCTGATTTTGACGCTAGTGCTATCACCGCAGTTAAGGCTTCTTTGATGGGACCTATATCTGGTGTTGGTGATTCATTCTTTTGGGGAATTCTAAGGGTTATTGCGGCAGGTATCGGTATCTCCTTAGCAAGTACAGGCTCAGCCATGGGAGCTGTTGTCTTTCTACTCTTGTATAACATTCCAGCTTTTCTGATTCATTATTATAGTCTCTATGGAGGTTACTCTGTAGGTGCAGGGTTTATCAAAAAATTGTATGAATCAGGTGGTATTAAAATTGTTACTAAGACTTCAAGTATGCTTGGTTTAATGATGGTAGGCTCAATGACTGCTTCAAATGTTAAATTCAAGACAATCTTAACGGTAGCAGCTAAAGGAGCTAAGGAAGCAGCTTCCATACAAAGTTACCTTGACCAATTATTTGTTGGCGTAGTGCCACTGTTGGTAACGATATTAGCCTTCTGGCTTCTACGTAAAAAAGTCAATATCAACTGGATCATGTTTGGTATTATGGTGTTAGGTATTGTACTTGGTCTCTTAGGTATTTGCTAATAATCTCCTAGCATTAAAGGTAAGTGGAACAAGACGATACTTGTTTAGCTTATCTTTTTTTCTTTTGAAAGTTATTGTATGAAAGGAGTTGACTATCTTTATTGGATAGCTATTTGCTATAATAAAAGGAGATGGAAATGAGAGGATATAGAATGGAAGAACGCTTTAAGAAACGACTACAAGATGATATCTCTAAACATTTTTCCCGCCAGTCTTTAATTTTATCCTTGTTATTGATTGCACTTTTCGTCCTTTTTTCTTTAGCGCCTCAACAGATAGGTCTTTATAAAGATGTTAATTCAGTTTCCTATAGTTATAAGCAATTGATTCAAAAACATGATACCTTATTAGATGACTTAGGTAAAAATAGTTTGAAACCATTTGTCTCAGGACACTTAGGAAGTGCTGATTTGAGTAAGCAATATTATCATTTAAGGAATCATTTACAAAGTCAAACAGAACTTTTAGTATTCTCACCTAATCAAGAACTTTTGTTTGCTAGTAATTCACATTTAGGTAATTTTTTTAGTAAGTCTATTTACATTAGTGAAGTTTTAGATAAGGCTAAAATAAATCAAAGGCTACTAAAAATTATTGTGGATAGTGAGGGAGGGCATTACCTTGCACTCATTAAGCCAATTATAGTTAATAAAAAAGTTTCAGGTTATGCCTTTTTATTGATGAATGGGAAAGACTTTTTACTTCCAACGAAGGCTATTAACTCAGACTTGATTATTGCCGATCAGCTAAATAATAGCTTTACTTTTACTAATCGTGATTTTATCTCCTCTAGTTTAGATAAGGTAGATAGTCAATTCTTAACTAGATATTTTAGTTTTCACGATCATCGAGCTTTTGTTGTTAGGAAAGTAGCTCTGCAAGACAATATCCTACTTTACATGTATCGTCCCCTGATACCAGTAACTCTGGTCGTCCTTTTTTCTCTAGTATCATCAGTTATTATTTTTGTGATTTTACGACAAAAATCTAGAGTTCTAGCCGATCGCATCGCAGTAAAAAATTCTAGCGCCATAAATCAAATGGTGCTAGATATGGATGCCATTTCCCGCCAAGAAAAATCTAGTATTGAGCTTGATAGTCAAGATGAATTTCAATATCTATCTGTGCAAATCAATCAGATGGTTTCACAGTTAAAAGATTTACATGAGAAAACTCTTGATTTGGAAACACAAAAGTTGTTGTTTGAAAAGAGGATGTTAGAAGCTCAGTTTAATCCTCACTTCCTTTATAATACCCTTGAGACAATTTTAATAACCAGTCACTATGATTCACAATTAACAGAAAGAATCGTTATACAACTAACAAAATTATTGCGCTATAGCCTTAGTGGTAGCACAGAAGCAGCTGTGCTTAAGGATGATTTAGCAATCATTGAATCCTACCTTTTGATTAATCAAGTGAGATTTGAAGAATTAACTTACACTATTTCAGTATCTCCTGAACTTGAACACATGCGTGTACCAAAACTTTTCTTGTTACCGCTAATTGAGAATGCTATTAAATATGGCTTAAAAGAACGTCATGATGTAGCAATAAACATAGATATTTGGCAAGATAGTGATGGAATTTGGTTTACTGTTTCAAATAATGGATCAGGTATTAGTTTGGCTAGGCAACAAGCCATACGTACAATGTTAAGATCAACTCACTCGCATCATGGGCTTATTAATTCTTATAGACGATTACAATATCAATTTTCAACAGTATTGTTAGAGTTTACGAAGACAGATGATGCTTTTCGAGTTAGCTATATAGTAAAGGAGTGAGTTATGTATAGATTACTTATCGTTGAGGATGAGCACCTTATTCGTAAGTGGTTACGCTATGCTATTGATTATCAATCATTGAATATTTTAGTGGTTGGTGAAGCAAAAGATGGTAAAGAAGGAGCTCAATTAATTCAGGAAGAGCAGCCAGACATTGTTTTAAGTGATATTAATATGCCAATTATGACAGCATTCGATATGTTTGAGGCAACCAAAGGACAATCTTATGCCAAAATTATTTTATCTGGCTATGCTGATTTTCCAAATGCGCAATCAGCTATTCACTATGGCGTTCTTGAATTTTTAACAAAACCACTAGAAAAGCAAGCTTTGATTGATTGTTTAAAAACAATTATGGCTAGAATTGAGGAACATAAGGAGAAGCACCTACAAGAGCATACAGAATTGTATTTACCTCTACCACAAGCTAATGACCAAGTTCCTGAAGTTATTAAAGATATGCTAGCATGGATTCATAGCCATTTTCATGGGAAAATTGTGATTAGCCAGTTAGCTCACGATTTAGGTTACAGTGAAAGTTATCTTTACACAGTCACTAAAAAGCACCTTCATATAACTTTGAGTGATTATATAAATCAATATCGTATTAATCAAGCCATTCAGTTGATGTTTAGAGAACCAGACCTAATGGTTTACCAAATTGCAGAAGCTGTTGGTATTTATGATTATCGTTATTTTGATAGGGTTTTTAAAAAGTACTTGGGTCAGACAGTAAAAGCGTTTAAGGAAGAACATATTTTTAAACAAATGGATTAGGTAGGTGAAAGATGAAAGAAAAACAGTCGAAAAGGCTTATTTATATACTACTGGTTGTTTCCATTATTTTTATAAGTGTTTTTACATACAGTATTAGCCAGCCTTCTAAACTACTTCCACCAAAAGAATTAGTTATTCTAAGTCCAAATAGTCAAGCCATTTTAACAGGAACGATTCCAGCTTTTGAGGAAAAATACGGTATAAAAGTTAAGCTTATTCAAGGTGGGACAGGGCAACTAATAGATAGATTAAGTAAGGAGGGTAAGCAGTTGAAGGCGGATATTTTCTTTGGAGGAAATTATACGCAATTTGAAAGTCATAAGGCATTGTTTGAGTCTTACGTATCAAAGAATGTTCATACTGTTATTCCAGACTATATCCATCCAAGTGATACGGCGACACCTTATACTATAAATGGGAGTGTCTTGATTGTAAATAACGAATTAGCTAAGGGACTTACCATCAAGAGTTATGAAGATTTATTACAGCCTTCCTTAAAAGGTAAAATTGCCTTTGCAGATCCGAATACTTCCTCTAGTGCTTTCTCACAACTCACTAATATACTCTTGGCCAAGGGTGGTTACACCAATCCAAAAGCGTGGAACTATGTTAAAAAGCTACAACATAATATTAATGCTATCAAATCTTCTAGCTCTTCAGAAGTTTATCAATCAGTTGCAGAAGGAAAAATGATTGTGGGGCTGACTTACGAAGACCCTAGTGTCAATTTGCAAAAAAGTGGTGCCAATGTTTCTATTGTATATCCGACAGAAGGGACAGTTTTTGTCCCATCTTCGGTTGCAATTATAAAGAATGCTCCTTCTATGAAAGAAGCAAAGTTATTTATTAATTTTATGCTTTCTTTAGATGTTCAAAATGCCTTTGGGCAGTCAACGAGTAACCGACCTATTCGTAAAGATGCCCAAACGAGTAATGGCATGAAAGCTTTAAAGGATATTGCTACTCTTAAAGAAGATTATCGCTATGTCACTAAGCATAAGGGCCAAATCCTTAAAACCTATAATCGTATTCGTAGAAATGCTGATTAAATGAGAATATAGAAAAACTCCTTGGAATCATTGATTCCGAGGAGTTTAATCGTCGTCTTCGTCGCTTTCGAAATCTTTTTTCCAATAACGATAAAGACTAATACATGCCAGAAATCCGGCTATAATGGGAACGATAATAAATAAGAGGTCAATCACTGTATCCATGGGCAATATACTCCAATGATAAGAAGTCATTATTGTTTATAGTGCGTACAATAATGTTAAGGTAAAACGTCGGTCATTATAAGTTTTTTGACATCCTCTAAACTCATAGCTTTTGTTAATATTTTTTCAGGTATCTCTTTTAAGAAATCTTTCTCAAGCCACCATCTTGCAAGAGAATCTTCTCCAAATTCTAAAGATTTAAGTCGAGTTGAATGTCTTTTAACAGTTTCTTGAAAGCTTAAATCATAGTAATAAGCATAAGTATTGTTGGGGTTATGTTTTAAAATATGTTTCCAAACAGGCGTATACCAATCAGAACGAAGTATGCCTTCAAGGATGATGTAGGAACAGTTATGGTAACCATAATTTAGTAAATTGATCAAAAGGGGAATGGTAGTAGTATTTTCACCATCCTTAGTTCCTAACATCTCTCTACGAAGGTAATCCTGAGATAAGAGAAGGGTATTTTCCCCTAATTCGGCTTGAAGTTGCTTAGCTATTGTAGACTTTCCGCTAGCTGAATTTCCCCTGATAATAATGAGCGTGGCTACCATTAGTCCACCATATTGCTTTTGAGATAGGCATCCACTAAGAGTTCAGTTGCTTGAATAGAATCGATATGGGTACGTTCATAAGAATGACTAGATTCAATACCTGCACCAAGTAGCGCGTGTTTAACTTCCGCACCAGCACGCATGGCAGCGGAGGCGTCACTACCATAATAAGGATAAATATCAAGTTTATAAGGAATATTATTGTTTTCAGCTAGAGAAACAAGATGTTGACGTAATTCATAATGATAAGGACCAGAAGCATCTTTAACACAGATAGAGACAGTATATTCGTCAGTTTCTTGATCGTCTCCCATAGCTCCCATATCAACTGCTAGATATTCTACAGTTTCATTTGGGATGCTTGAATTTGCTCCATGTCCTAGCTCTTCAAAGGCACTAAAGTAGAAATGAGTAGTATAAGGAAGTTGAATGTCTTCTTTCTTGTAAACAGAAAGAAGTTCCATTAGGATACCAGCGGATACCTTGTCATCTAGGTAACGTGATTTAATAAAGCCGCTGTCTGTTATGATTGTACGCGGATCAAATGAAATGAAATCACCGACCTGGATGCCTAAAGCACGTGTTTCGTCAGCAGTTGTTACTTTCTCATCTAAACGAATTTCCATATTTGTTTGATTACGTTCAGCAGTTCCAGCGTCTTTGTAAACATGGACACTAGTTTGATGAATAAGAGCAGTTCCAGAAATTTCTTTACCATTTTTTGAGAGGTGTATAGTACAGTTTTCTCCTTCAATGGCATTGTATGTATATCCACCAATAAGGTCAATTTTTAACCGACCATCTGGTTTGATGGCCCTAACCATAGCACCAAGTGTATCAAGGTGAGCAGTTATCATGCGATGTTTAGTATCATTTTTTCCTTTTAGAGAAACCATGACGCCTCCCTTGTTTGTGCGAATTGGTGAGTAGCCAAACGCTTCCAATTCTTTGATGATATAGGTCATGATTGTTTGGGTAAACCCTGTTGGTGAAGGGATTGATGTCAGGGTTTTAATGTAGTTTAATGTTGTTTCCATACTATTTCCTTTAGGCTTTAAAGTTCGATAATGTTTCAACGATAATATTTGCGATACGTTCAACGTCGCTAGAAGTTCCTCGCAATTCAAAGTCTCCTAACATAGGAAATCCAAACCGTTCAGAGTATTGTTTTGCAGTTAAACAGTACTGATTGTTAAAATTTCTATTTCCAGAGCCAACAATTCCGATACAATTTTTGACATTATTGTGTGCAGCTATAAAATCACCAAGTGGAATGGTAAGAATTTCTTGATCGCCATTGTCAATGCCATTTCCTCCCTCAAGGTAAGTGGGTAATAGTGCTACGAAAGGTTGGTCAACAGGAAAGGTTTGATGATTTTGTTCCTTGATATTAATAGTCGAAACCTGACAGTTATGCCAAGTTGACAGTTGTTCACTAAGACGTTTGACAAAGCTTTGAGTATTGCCGCTAAGACTGATATAGACTAGGGTTAATTTAGGCATTTAGTACTCCTTAAATCTAAATTTCTTGTTATCAGTTTAGCAAAATCATGTCAGATAAACAAGCTAGAGTGGTATCTCAATATCTGACTATTTAGAGAGAAAATCTATTGTTGAGACTAAAAACTGAGGTTGATTGGCCTCAGTTTTTAGTGATGACTATATTTGTTTCTTTTTAAGTAAACTTCCCACGAGTCCAAGTATTGCGACACCAAAGAAAGCCAGATAAGATTGTTTTTCTTGTCCAGTTTTAGGTAATGTTTTTTCTTTCTGTTGTGTATAGACAGTGCCTGTAATATTTGGAGAAGCTTTTGCTTTTGTATAAGCAGTTGCAACCATGTGGTGAATTTTTTGTTTTTCTATTTGGCTTAACTTTTCTTGATGTGATGGCTCAGTAAGGTCTACTTTTTCTTGTTCAGTATAGACAAATCGATAATCACCAAATCCTTCATCTTTGGTAGAACTAGCGATATACTGAATATCCTTGCTATTAGTAACAAGATTTTTAGCTTTATCGGCTGTTTGGAATCGTAAATCAAGGTCTTTAATAGACTCTGTGAAGCCCCAGTTATTATCAGCTGTAGGATTGATGGTTTTCTCTGAAATAATATAGTTGATAATAGTTTGGCGATTTTCTAAGTTCAGCAAACGGTTCATTGTGGCATTTTTAGCCCCAGGGAAGGTACCACTAGCACGGTAGTTATTGGTCACAATCATAAACTCTTGTTTGTCTGCAACAGGCTTACCATTGTACATTAAATCGCGTACTCGACTAGCTTGACTATTAACAACTTTTCCATCTTTATTGTATTTATTAGGTTGTGTAATATCAAATTTATAAGTCAAGCCGTCAATAACGTCAAAATTATAGGTACGATATTCGGTATTGATAATATTTTGTGGTGCTTTATTGTTAGGGTCAATTTGGTTAAATTGACCAGCGGACATTTCTAACCATTCACGTAAGTCTGCTCCGGTCACTTTTAAAAGTGCAGTAACATTATCATAAAGGTAAAGATCAGCTACGTTTTTAATTGCAACAGGTCCAGCTGGAATATCAGTATATGCGGTAGCATCGCCGCGTGTTCCAGCTTTAAATGGTGCTGCAGCAGATAGAAGTGGTAAATTTGCCTCAGGTGTTCCTTTCAATTCATTTGCAACGTACCAACGTTGAGCGTTGTTAACAATTTGAACTGAAGGGTCATCTTTAACTAGTGCAAAGTAACTTGTAATTGGCGCAGTTGTTGTACCTACTTGTTGGCGAACATAGTTGATAGTGCCATCGTGTGCTTCCTTAGCCAATGCAATGATACGCTCGTCAGCAGTTGTTGAGTTCATATCAATTTTACGGATTTTAGCACTACTTTCGGAGACTTGCCATTTTCCATTAGTATAACTAAGTCCTAAATCAATAATACCAAGATGATCCCCGTACTTGCCTGCCATTGTAACAGGTGTTCCATTTATTTTTCCATTGATACCATCAACTCCAGTGTATTTTTCATAGAAGCCAGTACCGTTACCTGATGGAAATTCAGCGTGTGAGTGTCCCGTAACAACGGCATCCACTCCCTTGATGCTGGCAATTTGATAGCCAACGTTTTCTTCACCTTCTTCATATCGATCATCTCCAATGCCAGAGTGTGATAAAACGAGAATGACATCTGCTCCTTTAGCACGCATAGTAGGAACGATTTCTTCGATTGCTTTAACTGAATCTTTGACAATAACCTTTCCCTCTAGGTTAGCCTTGTCCCAGTTTAAGATTTGAGGAGGTACAATTCCTGTAATCCCAATATTTAGTGCAACAGCTCTTCCTGTTGAATCTTTGAAGGTTTTAGTAATGATGTCATAAGTTTTAAAAACTGGTTGATGTGTTTTGAAATCCAAAACATTTGCGTTGAGGATTGGAAGGTTGGCTGTAGCAATGATTTTTTTGAGGTAATCTAAACCGTAATTAAACTCATGATTACCTAGTGTTGATGCATCATAACCAAGAGCATTCATGGCTTGGTACATAGGATGTTCTTCATTTTCTGCGACAGGTTTAACGATTGCTTTATAAGTTCCTAAAGGTGTCCCTTGAATGACATCTCCGTTATCAACTAAGACGGTATTAGGATTTTCTTTTTTTGCTTCTTCAATAAGGACAGCAGTTTTTGCTAACCCTATTTTTTGAGATTCTTTATCTTGATAATAATCATAGTTAACTAAATTGGTGTGTAGGTCTGTGGTTGACATGATGCGAAGGTCAACTTTTTCACCTTCAATAGGTTTGAGATCACTAGTTGTGGCTTCTGTGGCAACAGGCTGTGGATTTTGGTTATTGGTAGTGGTATTTGTGCTTGTGGCTGTTGAAGCATCAGTTATTGCAGTTGGAGTAGAAGTAACGTTTGACTTTTCCTCTGCAATTGTGCTAGTGGGGGTAGTTGATTCAACCTTTGTAGAGGTTGAACTTGGTGTTGTAACAATGTCTTCTGCTTGAACAGCTAAACCACTTGTTGCTGTAGCTGTTAAGACAGTTAAAGCGAATACGCTTTTTGAAAAATAATGTTTTGACATAAATCTCCTCCATTAAAACATTACATGTATATTATCCTAATCTAAAAACTATTATAGCTTATTGAAAACGTTTAATCAATCTCATTTACGAATTATTTTTAGTGATTACACCAAAAACAATCGTTTATTTATAAAGGATAACTTAGTTAGACACATTTACTTGGTATTTAATTCTTTTTGAGCCTCTAACTTCTTTTATTTTTAGGTTAAAAAGTGATAAAATAGGTACAATCTATCACTATGATTAAAGAGGATAACTATGGTCAAAGAAATTAATTTAACAGGAGAAGAGGTTGTTGCAATCACATCCCAGTACATGAGTGAGACGGATGTTGCTTTTGTAAAATTTGCCTTAAATTACGCAACCGCAGCTCATTATTATCAAGCAAGAAAGTCGGGCGAGCCCTACATTATTCATCCAATTCAAGTAGCAGGTATTCTTGCAGATTTACACCTTGATGCCGTTACGGTAGCTTGTGGTTTTTTACATGATGTTGTAGAAGATACGGAAATTACCCTTGATGAGATTGAAACTGATTTTGGCAAGGATGTTCGCGATATTATTGACGGCGTAACAAAATTGGGTAAAGTGGAGTACAAATCTCATGAAGAACAGTTAGCAGAAAATCACCGTAAAATGTTAATGGCTATGTCTAAGGATATCCGTGTTATTTTGGTTAAGCTCGCTGACCGCTTACATAATATGAGAACCCTTAAACACCTCAGAAAAGATAAACAAGAGCGTATTTCACGTGAGACTATGGAAATATACGCTCCTTTAGCGCATCGTTTGGGGATTAGTCGTATCAAGTGGGAATTAGAAGATTTATCTTTTCGTTACTTGAATGAGACGGAATTTTATAAGATTTCTCATATGATGAGTGAAAAACGTCGTGAACGCGAAGAGTTGGTTGATATAATTGTCGATAAAATCAGATCCTATACTGAGGAACAGGGTTTATATGGTGATATTTATGGTAGACCAAAACACATTTATTCTATTTACAGAAAAATGCGTGATAAAAAGAAACGCTTTGATCAGATTTATGATTTAATTGCGATACGCTGTATCATGGAAACTGCTAGTGATGTTTATGCCATGGTGGGGTATATCCATGAGTTATGGCGTCCTATGCCAGGAAGGTTTAAAGATTATATTGCGGCACCAAAGGCCAATGGTTATCAATCTATTCACACGACGGTTTATGGACCTAAAGGGCCAATTGAAATTCAGATTCGAACTAAAGAAATGCATCAAGTTGCCGAGTTTGGTGTTGCAGCCCATTGGGCCTATAAAAAAGGAATCACCAGTAAGGTTAATCAAGCAGAGCAATCGGTTGGTATGGGATGGATTCAAGAATTAGTTGAGCTTCAAGATGAATCAAAAGACGCCAAGGATTTTGTTGACTCTGTTAAGGAAGATATCTTTACAGAACGCATCTATGTTTTTACCCCAAATGGTGCTGTTCAGGAATTGCCAAGGGAATCTGGACCAATTGATTTTGCTTATGCTATTCACACGCAAGTTGGAGAAAAAGCTACTGGCGCTAAAGTAAATGGACGTATGGTTCCATTGACTGCTAAGTTAAAAACAGGAGATGTTGTTGAGATTATCACAAACCCTAATTCATTTGGACCAAGTCGTGACTGGATTAAGATTGTTAAGACCAATAAAGCTCGCAATAAAATTCGTCAGTTCTTCAAAAACCAAGATAAAGAAACTTCTATTAATAAAGGTAGAGAATTACTGGTTGATTATTTCCAAGAACAAGGTTATGTGCCTAACAAATATTTAGATAAGAAACATATTGAAGAAATCCTTCCACGTGTCAGTGTTAAAAGTGAGGAAGCTTTGTATGCAGCCGTAGGTTTTGGTGATTTGAGTCCGATTAGTATTTTTAATAAACTGACGGAAAAAGAACGCCGTGAGGAGGAACGTGCTAAGGCTAAAGCGGAAGCAGACGAACTTATTAACGGTGGTGAAATCAAAACCGATAAGCGTGATGTTCTCAAAGTTAAGAGTGAAAATGGTGTTATCATTCAAGGAGCTTCAGGTTTATTAATGCGTATTGCAAAATGTTGTAATCCCGTTCCTGGAGATCTCATTGAAGGCTATATAACTAAAGGTAGAGGCGTGGCTATCCATCGTTCAGATTGTCAAAATTTAAAGAGTCAGGAGAACTACGAACAACGTTTGATTGATGTTGAGTGGGATGATGATGGATCTAAAAAAGAGTACATGGCTGAAATCGATATTTATGGTTTGAATCGTAGTGGCCTCCTTAATGATGTTCTTCAAACCTTATCAAATGCAACAAAGCTAGTATCGACAGTAAATGCACAACCAACAAAAGATATGAAATTTGCTAATATTCATGTTAGCTTTGGAATTTCAAATTTAGCACAATTGACAACTGTGGTTGATAAAATCAAAATTATCCCAGATGTTTATTCTGTTAAACGTACGAATGGTTAGGAGAGCAAAATGAAAATCATTATTCAACGTGTTAATCAAGCAAGTGTTTCTATTGAAGATGATGTAGTCGGATCTATTGAGAAGGGTTTAGTACTTCTAGTTGGGATTGCTCCAGAAGATACAACAGAAGATATTGCTTATGCAGTTCGTAAAATTACTAGCATGCGTATTTTTTCTGATGATGAGGGGAAAATGAACCTTTCAATTCAAGACATTAAAGGAAGCGTCTTATCTATCTCACAATTTACACTCTTTGCAGATACCAAAAAAGGAAATCGTCCAGCTTTTACTGGGGCAGCTGATCCTGTTAAAGCGAATCAGTTTTATGATATCTTTAATCAAGAATTAGCAAATCATGTTTCGGTAGAAACAGGTCAATTTGGAGCTGATATGCAAGTCAGTCTGATTAATGATGGACCAGTAACTATCGTTTTAGATACTAAAAATAAATAAAAAACCAAAGAGTTGGGCAGAATGCTTGGCTCTTTTTATTGTGGTTCTAATTATACTCCTTAACCCATTCATGTTTATGAAAAGATTTACTGTAGCTTGGAAAGGCATGAATAAAGGTTGTTGATATGAAATTAAGTGCACTTAACAATATTAAAAATAGAAAAATATTAGATTTATGGTTTTTCGTTGACACTAAAATAAGAATACTCTAAAATGTTAACTGGTTAAGTATTTTTTATTTTAAAGGAGGTTTAATGAAAAGGATACGGAAAAGCCTTATTTTTGTTCTCGGAGTAGTTACCCTAATTTGCTTATGTGCTTGTACTAAACAAAGCCAGCAAAAAAATGGCTTGTCAGTAGTGACTAGCTTTTATCCAGTATATTCCATTACAAAAGCAGTTTCTGGTGATTTGAATGATATTAAAATGATTCGATCACAGTCAGGTATTCATGGTTTTGAACCCTCATCAAGTGATGTTGCTGCCATTTATGATGCTGATCTATTTCTTTATCATTCGCACACACTAGAAGCTTGGGCGAGACGTTTGGAACCTAGTTTGCATCACTCTAAAGTATCTGTAATTGAAGCTTCAAAAGGTATGACTTTGGATAAAGTTCATGGCTTAGAAGATGTAGAGGCAGAAAAAGGAGTAGATGAGTCAACCTTGTATGACCCTCACACTTGGAATGACCCTGTAAAAGTATCTGAGGAAGCACAACTCATCGCTACACAATTAGCTAAAAAGGATCCTAAAAACGCTAAGGTTTATCAAAAAAATGCTGATCAATTTAGTGACAAGGCAATGGCTATTGCAGAGAAGTATAAGCCAAAATTTAAAGCTGCAAAGTCTAAATACTTTGTGACTTCACATACAGCATTCTCATACTTAGCTAAGCGATACGGATTGACTCAGTTAGGTATTGCAGGTGTCTCAACCGAGCAAGAACCTAGTGCTAAAAAATTAGCCGAAATTCAGGAGTTTGTGAAAACATATAAGGTTAAGACTATTTTTGTTGAAGAAGGAGTCTCACCTAAATTAGCTCAAGCAGTAGCTTCAGCTACTCGAGTTAAAATTGCAAGTTTAAGTCCTTTAGAAGCAGTTCCCAAAAACAATAAAGATTACTTAGAAAATTTGGAAACTAATCTTAAGGTACTTGTCAAATCGTTAAATCAATAGGTAGTTATATAAAGAAAGGACGCAGGATGAATCGTAAAAAAACAGTTATTATTAGTGCTTTATCAGTAGCTCTATTTGGTACTGGTGTAGGTGCTTACCAATTAGGTAGCTATAATGCCCAAAAATCAGACAATAGTGTTTCTTATGTGAAAACAGATAAATCTGATAGCAAAGCACAAGCAACAGCTGTAAATAAAACGCCCGACCAAATCAGTAAAGAAGAAGGCATATCTGCAGAACAAATCGTTGTTAAAATTACTGACGACGGTTATGTGACTTCTCATGGAGACCATTACCATTATTACAATGGGAAAGTGCCATATGATGCCATCATTAGTGAAGAATTGATTATGAAAGACCCTAGCTATGTCTTTAATAAAGCTGATGTCATTAATGAAGTCAAAGATGGTTATATTATCAAAGTTAACGGTAAGTATTACCTCTATCTTAAAGAAGGTAGCAAACGAACAAATGTTCGTACAAAGGAACAAATCCAAAAGCAACGCGAAGAATGGTCTAAGGGTGGTTCTAAGGGAGAATCAGGAAAGCATAGTAGTGCAAAAACTCAAGCTTTATCAGCCAGCGTACGTGAAGCGAAAGCTAGCGGTCGCTATACTACAGATGATGGTTATGTTTTTAGTCCAACAGATGTCATTGATGACATGGGAGATGCCTTTTTAGTACCACATGGCGATCATTTCCATTATATCCCGAAAGCTGATTTATCTCCATCAGAGTTATCAGCCGCACAGGCATATTGGAACCGCAAGACTGGCCGATCAGGTAATAGCTCAAAACCATCAAATTCAAGTTCATACATTCATGCAAGTGCACCAAGCGGTAATGTATCAACAGGAAGACATGCTAATGCCCCTATTTCTATTCCAAGAGTCACTCACGCAAATCACTGGTCAAAACCAGCTGGTAATCATGCTACGGCACCAAAACACCATGCACCTACAACCAAACCAATCAACAAAGATTCTGCTTTAGACAAAATGTTGAAACGTTTATATGCTCAACCGTTATATGCTCGTCACGTAGAAAGTGATGGTTTGGTTTATGACCCAGCACAAGTTAATGCTTTCACAGCAATCGGTGTTTCTATTCCGCACGGTAATCATTTCCACTTTATTCACTATAAGGATATGTCTCCATTAGAGTTAGAAGCAACAAGGATGGTGGCAGAGCATAGAGGACATCATATTGATGCATTAGGGAAAAAAGATTCTACAGAGAAACCAAAGCATATTTCTCATGAACCTAATAAGGAACCTCACACAGAGGAAGAACACCATGCAGTAACACCGAAAGACCAACGTAAAGGCAAACCAAATAGCCAGATTGTCTACAGTGCTCAAGAAATTGAAGAGGCAAAAAAGCTGGTAAATACACAACATCTGATGGTTACATTTTTGATGCCAAAGATATTAAAAAAGATACAGGTACAGGTTATGTCATTCCACATATGACACATGAGCATTGGGTACCAAAGAAAGATTTATCAGAGTCGGAATTAAAAGCAGCTCAAGAATTTCTTTCAGGAAAATCTGAAGCAAATCAAGACAAACCAAAAACAGGTAAAACAGCTCAAGAAATCTATGAGGCAATTGAACCAAAAGCAATTGTTAAATCTGAAGATTTATTATTTGGAATTGCACAAGCGACAGACTATAAGAATGGTACATTTGTAATTCCTCATAAAGATCATTACCATTATGTGGAATTAAAATGGTTTGATGAAGAAAAAGATCTTTTAGCTGATTCAGATAAGACATATTCTTTAGAAGACTATTTAGCTACGGCTAAATATTACATGATGCACCCAGAAAAACGTCCTAAAGTTGAAGGATGGGGTAAAGATGCTGAAATTTATAAGGAAAAGGACTCTAATAAAGCAGATAAACCAAGTCCTGCACCAACTGATAATAAATCAACATCAAATTCTAGTGACAAAAACTTAAGTGCTGCAGAAGTATTCAAACAAGCAAAACCAGAAAAAATTGTACCGCTTGATAAAATTGCTGCTCACATGGCATATGCAGTTGGATTTGAAGATGATCAATTGATTGTTCCTCATCATGATCATTATCATAATGTTCCTATGGCATGGTTTGACAAGGGTGGTTTATGGAAAGCACCAGAAGGCTATACATTACAACAACTCTTCTCAACAATTAAATACTACATGGAACATCCTAATGAATTACCAAAAGAAAAAGGTTGGGGACACGACAGTGATCATAACAAAGGCTCAAATAAAGACAATAAAGCCAAAAATTATGCTCCAGATGAAGAACCTGAAGATTCAGGGAAAGTAACTCACAACTATGGTTTTTATGATGTTAATAAAGGTTCAGACGAAGAAGAACCAGAAAAACAAGAAGATGAATCAGAGCTAGATGAATATGAACTAGGAATGGCACAAAACGCTAAGAAATATGGTATGGATAGACAATCTTTTGAAAAGCAACTCATCCAATTATCAAATAAATATAGTGTAAGTTTTGAAAGCTTTAATTATATTAATGGTAGTCAAGTTCAAGTTACTAAAAAAGATGGCTCTAAAGTGCTTGTTGATATTAAAACACTAACAGAAGTGAAATAATAAAAGAGTTGAGTAAACTTAGCTGACAACTAAAAACAAACAAGTCACCGTACTTGTTTGTTTTTTAGTTATGATTTCTAGCGTGCGAAGCTTTTAATGATATATCTAATTCTTCTTTTGAACAACCATTGTTTTACGCTTAAAAAGAGAGTTAATATATTTTTGTTTGAGGAAGTTTTCTTGTTTTGACTTTTATAAAACGACTAAAGTTATAATCACTAAATAAAGAGCCACTACTAAAAGCTGTATAACAGGTTTCTAGTAGTGGCTCACTTGTTTTATTACATGTAATTGTTATTAGTTAAAATTTTGGTGAAGCTACTGTATTGCTCCTTAACAACATTATCAATATTATGATCTGTTAATACAAAATCAATATCGTCTAATTGATAAAAAGTATAAAAATCATATTTACCAAATTTTTGGCTATCAACTAAAAGGAATTTTTCAAAGGAATTATTAAGAGCAATGCGCTGAATTTCACCTTCTCCCTCGTCGTAAGTAGCGATAGACTTTTCAAAAACACCATTACTACTAACGAAAGCTTTTGAAAAATTAAGTGATTTAATAGAGTTAATAGTAACAGAACCGACAAAAGCACCAGTAATTTCTCTGTACTCTCCCCCTACAAGGATAAGGTCAAGTGTTGAACTTTGATTCAGAATATTGAAAACAGGAAGGCTATTGGTTACTACCCTAATTTTAAAATCAAGTAATTGCGTGGCTAATTTCTCTAAGGTTGTTCCAGGCCCAATAAAGATTGTTTCACCATCATTGATGAATTGTTTTGCAAATTGGGCAATTTCTAATTTTTCATTTGTTTGAATATCGTATTTTTCAGTGTTTGATTTTTCATAATTTTGTGGAGTTGGTGATGCATTTACTTTTTGTGCACCACCATGGATGCGTATTAACAGTCCTGCTTTATCTAATTCATCCAAGTCACGCCTAACAGTCATGTCTGATACATCAAGTTCTTCCATGATTTCATTAACAGTGACAATGCCATTTATATTGACTTTTTCTATTATTTTTTGTAATCTTTCTCGCTTTAACATAATGACCTCTCCTACCTCTTCGTTATATATATCATACCATAAATAGAGCTAAAATAATAATAATTTTGAAAAAATAAACAATAATAAACAAAATAAAATAAAAAATGTCTTGTAATGTTTTATTTTGTTTTGTATAATATTGATGTAGATAAGTTGATAAGGCTTGTTTGCCTTACAACAAAAATGTAACCGCTTAACTAAGAAGAAAGGTGTTTGCTGTGACTCAAGATATTTTATTTATTGATGCCCATTCTCAGGAAGAATTATTTGACTTAGTATCAAAAGCATTGATAAAACAACACTATGTTAGTCCTAACTACCGACAGGCAGTAAAAGAAAGGGAGAGAGAGTTTCCAACGGGGTTAAAAATTGATTTAAAAGATGGGACTCCTATTCAATATGTTGCTATTCCACACACTGAAACGCAGTATTGTCTAGTAGATAGAATCTTTTATGTCAAAAATAGTCAGCCAATTACTTTCAAACATATGATTAATCCAGAAGAGGAGTGTAGGGTTCAGGATTTTTTCTTCATCATTAATAGTAGGAATAGTAACCAAAGTGATATTTTATCTAATTTGATTACCTTCTTTATTACAAAAGGAAACCTAGATCGGCTACATGAGCTTGGCGACAATAAAGAAAAAATTAATCATTATTTAATAGAAAAAGGAGTGTTTTAACATGATCAAAATATTAGCAGCTTGTGGTGCAGGCGTAAACTCAAGTCATCAAATTAAAGATGCTATCGAGACACAATTAGGAGATAGAGGTTACAATGTACATTGTGATGCTGTTATGGTTAAGGATATCACTGAGGAAATGGTCAACAAATATGATATCTTTACTCCTATTGCTAAAACTGATTTAGGTTTTAATGTACCAATTCCAGTTGTAGAAGCAGGACCTATTCTTTATCGCATACCAGTTATGAGCGAACCGGTCTTTACTGCTTTAGAACAAGTTATCAAAGAACACAATCTATCATAACATATTTAAAATTGGAATTAGTCTTAAAGGAGAAGGAACATGCAGGTATTTTTAAATATTGTCAATAAATTCTTTGATCCAATTATCCATATGGGTTCGGGAGTTGTGATGCTAATTGTCATGACAGGTTTAGCCATGATATTTGGAGTGAAGTTTTCTAAAGCACTTGAAGGTGGTATTAAGTTAGCTATTGCTCTTACGGGTATTGGTGCTATTATTGGTATTTTAACTGGTGCTTTTTCTGAATCACTTCAAGCTTTTGTTAAAAATACAGGAATCAATCTAAGCATTATTGACGTTGGTTGGGCTCCATTAGCAACTATTACATGGGGATCACCATATACGCTTTACTTCTTATTAATCATGCTTATTGTCAATATTGTTATGATTGTTATGAAAAAAACGGATACCTTAGATGTTGATATTTTTGATATTTGGCATTTATCTATCACAGGTCTTTTAATTATGTGGTATGCTAAAAAAAATAATCTACCAACACTTTTATCTGTCATTATTGCAACTGTAGCTATTATCTTCGTTGGTGTTCTAAAAATTATCAATTCTGATTTGATGAAACCTACCTTTGATGATTTATTGGGGACAGGTCCAACTTCTCCCATGACTTCAACGCATATGAATTATATGATGAACCCCATTATTATGGTTTTGGATAAGCTTTTTGATAAAGTTTTTCCAGGGCTAGATAAATATGACTTTGACGCGGCTAAATTAAATAAAGCCATTGGATTCTGGGGCTCTAAGTTCTTTATTGGTATGATTTTAGGACTTGTCATAGGGATTATGGGCAACCCCGTGTTCTCATTTGCAGCATTAGGTGGCTGGTTTTCTCTCGGTTTTACAGCAGGTGCTTGTTTAGAGTTGTTCTCTTTGATTGGTTCTTGGTTCATTGCTGCAGTAGAACCACTTTCTCAAGGAATTACTAATTTTGCTAATGGTAAAATGCATGGTCGTCGTTTCAATATTGGTTTGGACTGGCCATTTATTGCCGGACGTGCAGAGATTTGGGCATGTGCTAACATTCTTGCACCGATTATGCTAGTAGAAGCTATTTTACTCTCTAAAGTTGGTAATGGTATTCTACCGCTTGCTGGTATTATCGCAATGGGCGTAACCCCTGCTTTACTGGTTGTTACACGTGGCCGTTTAATTCGTATGATTACCTTTGGAACATTGCTATTACCGCTATTTCTTTTATCAGGAACAATGATTGCCCCATTTGCAACTGAATTAGCTAAAAAGGTAGGCGCATTCCCAGCTGGGGCGCGAGCAGGTTCACTTATCACTCACTCTACACTAGAAGGCCCTATGGAGAAAATCTTTGGTTACGTTATTGGTAAAGCGACAACAGGTCAATTATCAGCGATTATAACATTAATTATTTTTGCGACAGCTTATCTTGGTTTGTTTATGTGGTATGCTAAACAAATGAAACGCCGTAATGCAGAATATGCAGCTAATCAAAAATAAATAGAATAAAAAAACCTAGGAGAATGTTATATTTTCTAGGTTTTTGATATATTAAAGATTTTAAAAATAACATATATAATTAATTTTCGCTCATTTTAATAATAAAAAACTAGTAAAATTATAAAAATATATTGAAAATAGTGATAAGTTGGTATACAATCCTTTTTGGAAACATTACTGAACTCCCATTTTTCTAGAGTTGATGTATGCAACCAATATTTTAAGACTTGGAGTTTCTATGACATTAACCTTTGGGAAACCTTCTATAACGATACGCCGTCTAGGAGTGATAACTAGTACATATATGATGCTAGGTTTTATCTTATTATGTGGATTTTTGCATCCTAGTACAATTTATAGTGAGGAAATAAAATCTGATATAAACTCTTTTATATCAATAGATGATGAAAAAACTACTGTTCCCATATTTGACTCTACTTTAGATAAGCTTACTAATTCAATAGAGGAGAGGCAGTTAGAATTAGATTCTGATACATCGGACAGTTTAATAGTAGATGATCAAAAAGATAAAGATATGGTAATAGTCTTAGGTGATTCTGACAGTCAAGAAAAATTGTCACCTCCTCTAAAATCGGAAATAGCGACAGAAGAAAATCGTAAACAGGCAAATTTAGCAGAACTAAATGCAACTCAACCTAATAATAGAACTACCTATATTATACCCGAAAGCAGTCATTCCATTGCAGAACAACAGAGATTCCTGATAGAATCAAAGGGTTATTCGGTTGCATTACTTAATAGCGATGAATTTAGAAAGACAGCGAGAGAGGATAGAGGTTTTGAAAGGGATAAGTTGAGGTCTTTGGATATCATTCCTAAGGGAGATTTATCGACAAGTAATGTCATAGGTAATACGGACATTGCTAGTCAGATATCGTTGGGCTTTAAAAAGAATGCGATACAGGAACACCATCTTACTAAAACATTCTCTCAAAAGGATGGAAAGTTATCGTCTGTTATAGAGGGGATGCTTGCTATTGGCAAAGAGAAAGTAGAGAAGGAAATAAAATATAGTGGTAATTTATGGCAAAAATTAAAAGCTAAGGCACACTGCCTTGTTTGCTGTGTTGATAATTTGAATTTTGAAGATATAAAATCTTATTTTCAATATTATTGTCATCTAAACCATCAGCTCAAATTACCTAAAGGTGCTATACTTTCTGCTAAAACAGAAGTATATAGGGGAGGAGATTTTGGGAGAAAAAATAAAGATAATGTGTTTGGTTACCGTATCCCCTCATTATTAAAAACGGAAAAAGGAACTTTACTTGTGGGAGCTGATGAAAGAATTGAGCAAGCTTGTGATTGGGGAAACATAGGAATGGTTATTCGCCGTAGTGAGGATGATGGTGTCACTTGGGGAAAAAGAGAAACTATTGTCAATCTCCGTAATAACCCTAGAGTTCCGCTAGTTACTAGTGGTGACTATAGTGGCTCACCTATTAATATGGATATGGCATTAGTTCAAGATACTAGCTCTAAGACGAAACGTATTTTTTCAATATATGATATGTTTCCAGAAGGAAGAGGCGTTATTAGTATTGCTAACACACCTGAAAAAGAATATACCCAAATCGGAGGACAGTCTTATCTTAATTTATATAATAATGGAAAGAAATCGAAGGTTTTTACTATCCGTGACAAAGGTATTGTATATAATTTTAAAGGGAAAAAGACTGATTATCATGTTATAACAGAAACTACTAAAAGTGACCATTCAAATCTAGGGGATATTTATAAGGGAAAACAGCTACTTGGAAATATATATTTTACAAAACATAAAACGTCACCATTTCGTTTAGCAAAATCAAGCTATGTGTGGATGTCATATAGCGATGATGATGGTAGGACATGGTCATCACCTAGAGATATAACAGCAAGTCTTCGTCAGAAAGGCATGAAATTTTTAGGAATAGGACCTGGAAAAGGTATAGTTTTAAAATGGGGGCCACACGCTGGTCGTATTATTATTCCTGCCTATTCTACGAATTGGAAATCTCATCTAAGAGGTTCACAATCTTCACGCCTAATTTATTCAGACGACCATGGAAAAACGTGGCATACTGGAAAAGCAGTCAATGATAACCGTATACTTTCTAATGGTGAAAAAATTCACTCCTTAACAATGGATAATAAAAAAGAACAAAATACAGAATCCGTACCCGTTCAATTGAAAAATGGGGACATTAAGTTATTTATGAGGAATCTAACTGGTAACCTAGAAGTAGCCACAAGTAAAGACGGCGGGGAGACTTGGCAAAACCATGTTAAACGATATAAGGAAGTTCATGATGCTTACGTCCAATTATCAGCTATTCGCTTTGAGCATGACAAAAAAGAGTATATTTTATTAGTGAATGCTAATGGGCCAGGTAAGAAGCGTCAAGATGGATATGCACGTCTAGCGCAAGTTAATCGAAATGGTAGTTTTAAGTGGTTATATCACCATCACATTCAAGATGGTTCGTTTGCTTACAACTCTGTTCAACAACTTAATAATGATAAATTTGGTGTCCTTTATGAACATAGAGAAAAACATCAAAATAGTTTTACTTTAAATTACAAAGTTTTTAATTGGAGTTTTCTTAGTCAAAATACAGAGAAGCAAGGCACTTTATGGGAGAAAATGGCAGCAAATTGGCATGTTTTGTTTAAATTTTATTTATGATTATGGCTTGCGGAATAAGCGTTCCTACAAATAAAAATAATAAGAAGTATCAAACTTCGTGATAGCTAGCTAGTAGTGAATTTTAGTTGACATAGTTATCACGGAGTTTTTTTTGTTCATTTCAAACAAAAACAAAACAAAACATTGACAAAAACAAAAATAAGATATATGATGATATTACAAACAAAAACAAACAATATCTTCCAACTACATACAATTGTATTAAAAGTGAAATAAGGAGAAAGAAATGACAATTATTATTGGGGCGGATGCGCATGGTGTTGAACTTAAGGAAGTGATTAGACAACACCTTACAAGTTTAGGTAAGGAAATTATTGATTTAACGGATACTAGCAAAGATTTCGTTGATAATACCTTAGCAATCGTTGCTAAAGTGAATCAAAAAGAAGATAACTTAGGAATAATGGTTGATGCTTACGGTGTTGGTCCTTTTATGGTAGCCACTAAGGTTAAGGGGATGATTGCAGCAGAAGTTTCAGATGAACGCTCAGCTTATATGACTAGAGCTCATAATAACGCTAGGATGATTACTTTAGGTTCAGAGATTGTTGGTCCAGGAGTTGCTAAACATATAGTAGAGGGTTTTGTTGATGGGACTTACGATGCAGGTCGTCATCAAATTCGGGTCGATATGTTGAATAAAATGTGCTAAGCGTAAGAGAGGTAAAGCAGATGAAAATTGCGGTCGGTTGTGATCATATTGTAACTTATGACAAAATTGCAGTTGTGGATTATTTAAAAACAAAAGGGTATGAGGTTATTGATTGTGGAACTTATGATAATATCCGTACTCACTATCCTATTTATGGTAAGAAAGTAGGAGAAGCTGTCGCTAGTGGAAAAGCCGACTTAGGTGTATGTATTTGTGGAACTGGAGTTGGTATTAATAATGCTGTTAATAAAGTTCCAGGAATTCGCTCAGCTCTGGTACGTGATTTGACATCAGCTATCTATGCTAAAGAAGAATTAAATGCTAACGTTATCGGATTTGGTGGGAAAATTACTGGTGGGCTGTTAATGACAGATATCATCGAGGCGTTTATAAGAGCTAAATATAAACCAACAAAAGAAAACAAAGTATTAATTGAAAAGATAGCCGAGGTTGAGACTCATAATGCCCATCAAGAAGAGAATGACTTTTTCACAGAGTTCTTAGATAAATGGAATCGTGGTGAATATCACGACTAAGGAGATATCTATGATTTTAACAGTAACTTTGAACCCTTCTATTGATATTTCGTACTGCTTAGAAAACTTTAACATGGATACTGTAAATCGAGTTACCGACGTCTCCAAAACACCTGGGGGTAAGGGGTTAAATGTGACTCGTGTTCTTTCTCAACTTGGCGATAATGTAGTGGCAACTGGTCTATTAGGGGGGGATTTTGGAGATTTCATCCGAAGTGGCTTAGATGCATTGGAAATCAGACACCAATTTTTAAGTATTGGTGGAGAAACACGTCATTGTATTGCAATTTTACATGAGGGTCAGCAGACTGAAATTCTAGAAAAAGGTCCACATATTACTAAAGATGAAGCAGACGCCTTTTTGAATCATCTAAAACTTATCTTTGATGCTGCAACTATCATAACAGTATCAGGAAGTTTACCAAAGGGACTCCCCTCAGATTATTATGCTAGGTTAATCTCCCTAGCGAATCACTTTAATAAGAAAGTTGTTTTAGACTGTTCAGGAGAAGCATTACGTTCGGTTTTAAAATCTAGTGCTAAGCCGACCGTCATTAAACCTAACCTTGAAGAATTAACACAATTAATTGGAAAACCAATTAGCTATAGTTTAGACGAATTAAAATCTACCTTACAGCAAGATCTTTTTAGAGGAATTGATTGGGTTATTGTTTCTTTAGGTGCTAGGGGAGCTTTTGCTAAACATGGGAATCACTACTATCAAGTGACGATTCCAAAAATAGAAGTTATTAATCCAGTTGGTTCAGGGGATGCAACGGTTGCAGGAATCGCGTCTGCTTTGGAACATCAACTAGATGATACAAATTTGCTTAAGAGAGCTAATGTCTTGGGTATGCTTAATGCACAAGAAACATTAACAGGGCATATCAATCTGACCTACTATCAAGAATTAATCAGTCAAATCCAAGTGAAAGAGGTATAGGATGGGATTAACAGAACAAAAACAAAAACATATGGAACAATTGAGTGATAAAAATGGTATTATTTCGGCCTTGGCTTTTGACCAACGTGGAGCATTGAAGCGATTAATGGCAAAATATCAATCTGAGGAGCCCACTGTTTCTCAAATAGAAGCACTTAAAGTTTTGGTAGCTGAAGAATTAACCCCTTACGCTTCATCAATGTTGTTAGATCCAGAATATGGGTTGCCAGCTACGAAAGTTTTAGATGACAATGCCGGTCTTTTACTTGCGTACGAAAAAACGGGTTATGATACCAGTAGTACCAAGCGACTCCCAGACTGTTTAGACATTTGGTCTGCGAAACGCATTAAAGAAGAGGGAGCAGACGCAGTTAAGTTCTTACTTTATTATGATGTTGATAGTTCGGATGAAGTAAACGAAGAAAAAGAAGCTTATATTGAACGGATTGGTTCTGAATGTGTTGCAGAAGACATTCCTTTTTTCCTTGAAATTTTGTCATATGATGAAAAGATTACGGATAGCTCAGGTATTGAGTATGCCAAAATTAAGCCACGTAAGGTTATTGAAGCTATGAAAGTTTTTTCAAATCCTCGATTTAATATTGATGTCTTGAAGGTGGAAGTGCCTGTCAATATGGACTATGTAGAAGGTTTTGCGCAAGGAGAGACTGCTTATAATAAAGCGACAGCTGCGGCATATTTTAGAGAACAAGATCAGGCGACACTACTCCCCTACATTTTTTTGAGTGCAGGAGTTCCTGCTCAGCTTTTTCAAGAGACTCTTGTGTTTGCTAAAGAAGCTGGTGCTAAATTTAACGGTGTCCTTTGTGGTAGAGCAACTTGGGCTGGAAGTGTTAAAGAGTATGTTGAAAAAGGAGAAGCTGGTGCACGTCAATGGTTACGTACAATAGGTTTTCAAAATATTGATGAACTAAATAAAATTTTGCAAAAAACAGCAACTTCTTGGAAGGAAAGATAATTGCTAGAGAAAAGCTGGTAAAGCAATTATTGTTCTTTATGAAAGGAAAAATAATGGCTATTACGATACAAAATCATGAGTTGCAAGTGACATTAAAAGCGTTAGGTGCAACAATGACTTCTATTACAGATAGTCAAGGCGTTGAGTACCTTTGGCAAGGGGACGCCACTTATTGGGGTGGGCAAGCTCCTATTTTATTTCCTATATGCGGAAGTGTTCGAAATGATTGCGTCATTTACAGACCAGCTCAAGCTCCACATTTTACGGGTATCATACCAAGGCATGGCTTTGTACGTCACAAAACATTCGACTATGATTACATATCGGATTCTTCTGTTCGTTTTACAATTAAAAGTAGTAAAGAAATGTTGATAAATTATCCTTATCGTTTTAGTTTAGAAATAACTTACACCTTAAGAAATAAAAGCATTGCCATTACATATATTGTCAAAAACTTAGAATCAGAAAAAAATATGCCATATGCTATCGGAGCTCACCCAGGCTTTAATTGCCCTTTGTTTGAAAAGGAAGTATTTAGTGATTACTATCTAGAGTTTGAACAGTTTGAAACTTGCACAATTCCTGAGTCGTTTCCGGATACAGGCTTGTTAGATTTACAAGCTAGACATCCTTTTTTAGAAAATCAAAAACAATTATCTCTTAATCATGCTTTATTTGAAAAAGATGCTATTACTTTAGACCAACTACGATCTAAGACGGTTTACTTAAAATCTAGAAATCATGCAAAAGGAATCCAACTTGACTTTGATGATTTTGAGAATCTTATTCTTTGGACAAGTAACAATGGTGGTCCTTTTTTGGCTTTGGAACCCTGGAGTTCTTTGTCAACTTCTATTGAAGAGTCTGATATTTTAGAAGATAAACAAAATATCGTACGGCTTAATCCAAAGCAGTCGAAACAGCATTCTATTCGGATCACTATTTTATAACAGAAATTTTCTGAGGAGACATTCTCCTCTTTTTCTGTGCTCAAAAAGAGGTTATAAATATGATATAATGAACAAAACTGTAGTGGAGGATGCCATGGATTTTAAGGAACTGTTTCCAGAAGTTATTACTAAACAGGAAGTTAAACAGAGTGAGGATTATATCATCGTTGAGCAAGATGGTCATGTCCTCCACTTTCCAAAATCTTCGCTAACTAAGCGTGAACTATACTTATTACAAATGACACCAAGCCTGGAAGATGCGAGTTCAGTGGATTCTCAGAATCCTTGGTACCGCTATCTAGTTGAAGGTCGTGGAAGGTTGCCCCAATCTCATTCGGCAGTCCAATTTATTTTTATTGAGCATCAATTTACCTTATCAGAAGAACTTAAGGATTTCTTGTCGCCTTTAGTAATAAACGTAGAAACAATTATGACAATTAATCAAACCCAAAGTGTCATGATTTTAAATCAGGATAATTTCTTTAATGCTACGGAATTACTAACAGATATTTTACCAACGATTGAAAATGACTTTAACACGCGTTTAAGGTGCTATTTTGGAAATAGTTGGACGCATCTACAAGCAGTGGACTGGAAAGAATTATATGAAGAAGAATATAAACTTTTTACGCTTTTTCTTAGTCACAAGGCCGAACAACATTACTGTCGATTTCCAAAGATGGCTTTATGGGCTTTGGCAAATCAATCGCCCATGCCTTCTATTAAAGCAAAATGTTTACAACATATCCTTGATACGAGTGATACTTCGGCTATAATAAAAGCCCTGTGGCAAGAGCAAGGAAATCTTGCTAAAACGGCTAAGGCACTTTTCATTCATCGGAATTCATTGCAATATAAATTAGATAAATTTACCCAATCTTCGGGACTTAATTTAAAAATATTAGATGATTTAGCCTATGCCTATTTGATTTCGATGGATACCTAAAATTTAGTTAGTTTGCACAAGAAATTTAGGCAAGGTTACCATTATATGAAAACCCTTTCTTTGCTATAATAAAATCACAATAATAAAAGAGGTCAATCTAATGGTAGAATTAAATTTAAATCATATTTACAAAAAATATCCAAGTGCATCGCATTATTCTGTTGAAGACTTTGACTTGGATATTAAAGACAAAGAATTTATTGTTTTTGTTGGACCATCAGGTTGTGGGAAATCAACAACACTTCGTATGATCGCAGGTCTTGAAGATATTAGTGAAGGTGAGCTCAAGATTGATGGCGAAGTTGTCAATGACAAATCACCTAAAGATCGTGATATTGCTATGGTTTTCCAAAACTATGCTCTTTATCCACATATGACTGTTTACGATAATATGGCTTTTGGGCTCAAATTGCGTAAATTCTCAAAACAAGAAATTGATAAGCGCGTTCGTGAAGCAGCAGCTAATATTGGCCTTACTGAATTCTTAGAGCGCAAACCTGCGGATTTGTCAGGTGGACAACGCCAACGTGTTGCTATGGGACGTGCTATTGTGCGTGATGCCAAAGTGTTCTTAATGGATGAGCCTTTATCTAACTTAGATGCTAAATTACGTGTTTCAATGCGTGCTGAAATTGCAAAAATTCATCAACGTATTGGTTCAACAACTATTTATGTTACCCACGACCAAACAGAAGCGATGACTTTGGCAGACCGTATTGTCATTATGTCAGCTACTAAGAACCCTGATGGTGATGGTACAATTGGTAAAATTGAGCAAGTTGGTTCACCACAAGAACTCTATAATCTTCCTGCCAATAAATTTGTTGCGGGATTCATTGGTAGCCCATCTATGAACTTCTTCAAAGTTAAAGTTGAAAATGGTATGATTATTAGTGAAGATGGTCTTCGAATCGCTATCCCTGAAGGTCAAGAAAAACTTTTAGAATCACGAGGCTATAAAGGAAAAGAATTGATTTTTGGTATTCGTCCAGAAGACATTTCAAGCAATCTTCTTGTCCAAGATACTTATCCAAATGCCAATGTTGAAGCAGAAGTTTTAGTTTCTGAATTACTCGGTAGCGAAACTATGCTTTATGTTAAGTTAGGTCAAACAGAATTTGCTTCTCGTGTTGAAGCGCGTGACTTCCATAATCCAGGAGAAAAAGTTAACCTAACGTTTAATGTTGCTAAGGGGCATTTCTTTGATGCAGATACTGAACAAGCTATTCGTTAAGGTATAAGCGATATTCATAAAAAGGTTGGGTTCCAGCCTTTTTATAATGTTTTTACGCAAACGCTTGCACTAAAAGAGGAAAAACGTTAAAATAAAAGATGAATGAATTATTGATAGGAGAAGAATAATGAAGAAACACTGGTGGCATAAAGCTACGATTTATCAAATTTACCCACGTTCATTTATGGATTCAGATGGTGATGGTGTGGGGGACATTAAAGGGATTACTAGCAAACTAGACTACCTTGAAAAATTAGGGATTACTGCTATCTGGTTATCACCTGTTTATCAAAGTCCAATGGATGACAATGGTTATGATATTTCAGATTATCAAGCCATTGCAGATATTTTTGGTGATATGAATGATATGGACCAACTGTTACAAGAGGCAAATCAACGCGGGATTAAAATCATCATGGATTTGGTAGTGAATCATACCTCTGATGAACATGCTTGGTTCGTAGAAGCGCGAGAAAACCCTAATAGTCCTGAACGTGATTTTTATATTTGGCGAGATGAACCTAACGATTTGACTTCTATTTTTAGTGGCTCAGCTTGGGAATATGATAAAGTATCAGGTCAATATTATTTGCACCTTTTTAGCAAACGTCAGCCAGATCTCAACTGGGAGAATGAAGCTTTACGTCATAAAATTTATGATATGATGAATTTCTGGATTGATAAGGGTATTGGTGGTTTCCGTATGGATGTCATTGATTTAATTGGGAAAATTCCAGATAAGGGCATTACTGGTAATGGACCAAAACTTCATGATTATCTTAAAGAAATGAACAGAGCTAGTTTTGGAAAGCATGACTTATTGACGGTGGGTGAAACTTGGGGAGCAACGCCAGACATTGCAAAACAATACTCAAATCCCGATAATGAAGAATTATCTATGGTCTTTCAATTTGAACATGTAGGTCTTCAACATAAACCTGACGCTCCTAAGTGGGATTACAGTGACGGATTAGATGTTCCAGCATTGAAAGATATTTTTACAAAATGGCAAACACAATTGGAGCTTGGCCAAGGTTGGAATTCTTTATTCTGGAATAATCATGACCTTCCTCGAGTGCTCTCGATCTGGGGAAATGATAGTGATAACAGAAAACAATCTGCCAAGGCTCTAGCAATCCTACTACATTTGATGCGTGGAACGCCTTATATCTATCAAGGTGAAGAAATTGGTATGACTAATTATCCATTTGAGTGTTTAGCAGATGTAGATGATATTGAATCCCTTAACTATGCTAAAGAAGCCATGGATAATGGGGTATCTGAAGCAACAATTTTAGATAGTATTCGTAAAGTCGGTCGTGATAATGCTCGTACTCCAATGCAGTGGAGTCAAGAACATCAAGCTGGTTTTACTAAAGGTACCCCATGGCTAGCAGTCAATCCCAATTATCAGGAAATTAATGTGGAGGCAGCGTTAAATGATACGGAAAGTATTTTTTATACTTATCAAAAATTAGTTGCTTTACGTAAAGAACACGACTGGTTAGTTGATGCTGATTTTAAACTTTTGGAAACAGCAGATAAGGTATTTGCTTATGTTCGTCAAACAGATAAAGAACGTTATTTAATAGTTGCGAACTTATCCGATCAAAACCAATCTTTTGAATTTCCAGAAGCTGTTAAAGAAACTATTATTTCAAATACAGAGGTTCAAGAAGTACTATCAAGTAACACTCTCAAGCCGTGGGATGCCTTCTGCATAGAGCTATTCTAATTTCGGTAGATATTTGCAAAAAAAGCTTATTCTCAGTATAATGAGGTAACAAATGATGTTAAAAGAGTATTGAAATAGGAGAAAAATATGGCAGTTCTGATTTTAGGTGGCGCCGGCTACATTGGCTCGCATATGGTTGATCAGTTAATCACACAAGGAAAAGAGAAAGTTATTGTTGTTGATAACTTGGTAACAGGTCATCGTCAAGCGGTGCATTCAGATGCGATTTTTTATGAAGGAGATTTATCCGATAAAACGTTTATGCGTCAAGTTTTTAGGGAAAATCCTGATGTAGATGCTGTTATCCATTTTGCGGCATTTTCACTAGTTGCTGAGTCAATGGAAAATCCTTTAAAATATTTTGATAATAACACTGCTGGAATGATAAAACTTTTAGAAGTAATGAATGAATGTGATATCAAAAATATTGTCTTTTCATCAACAGCTGCAACATATGGTATTCCAGAACAAGTTCCTATTTTAGAAACAGCTCCTCAAAATCCTATTAATCCTTATGGCGAAAGTAAGCTTATGATGGAAACAATTATGAAATGGGCTGATCAAGCCTACGGTATTAAGTTTGTCGCTCTACGTTACTTCAACGTTGCTGGAGATAAACCGGATGGCTCAATTGGGGAAGATCATAAACCAGAAACACATTTGTTACCAATCATTCTTCAAGTTGCTCAAGGAGTACGTGACAAAATAATGATTTTTGGAGATGATTACAATACTCCAGATGGAACTAATGTTCGAGATTATGTGCATCCATTTGATTTGGCAGATGCTCATATATTAGCAGTTGATTACCTTCGCCAAGGGAATGAATCAAACGTGTTTAATCTCGGATCTTCGACAGGTTTTTCTAACCTTCAGATGTTAGAGGCAGCTCGTCGTATTACTGGGAAAGAAATTCCTGCTCAAAAGGCAGCTCGTCGTCCAGGAGATCCAGATACGCTTATTGCTTCCTCAGAGAAAGCTCGTCAAATCCTTGGGTGGGAGCCTAAATTTGATAATATTGATAAAATTATTTCATCGGCATGGGCATGGCATTCTAGTCATCCAAATGGCTACGAAGATTAAAAAAACTTAGGTCTACAGGCCTAAGTTTTTTTTTATAAGCTTATAAACTTTGTAAGGACGACCGACCTTAGTATAAATTTGCTGACTTGTCAGAAGGCCTTTTTCTTCCATATAGGCAATATATTTCCTAACAGAGACATGAGAAAATTGACTGCATTTTGCTAACTCTTGGATAGTGAAAGGCTGCTCTAACTCTTGAATGGCATCAAGAATATGCTGATAGGTAATTTCAGAGAGCCCTTTCTCATCAAGTTTAACCTCTCCCTCTAGCCATCCAGAATCTATTTTTTGAAAGTGATCGATGTTGTCTTGATAGATTTTATCAGCTTCAAATGTATGATAATGATTTAGGAATTTTTCAATACTAGACTCAAAGCGTTCAAATGTAAATGGTTTTATCAGGTAATCTACAATACCTAAATGAAATGCTTCTTTGACAGTGTGCGCCTCGTTGGCTGCTGAAATAACAATGACTTCGGTATTTTGGTGTTGATTGCGTAATAACTTTAATAATTCTAGACCATTGCCTTCTTTAATATGAATATCTAAAAGAACAAGTTGGATTTTAATGTCATTAAGATAAGCAATAGCTTGTGTTTGACTAGCAGTTGAATAGATGTTTTGAAAATAATTGAGTTTTTCAAGGTAATTGCGGTGGATAAATTCCACCATAGGATCATCTTCGATAATTAATACGTCCATACTAAGGCCCTTCTGAGTAGATAATATTTGTTCTTATAATAACCTTATTTTGTTTTAAAGAGATCTTATAAGTAGCTCTTGAATCTACAAGTAACTGTTGAAAATAAGCGTCGTTGAAATACTGATGGTAGTCATTGAGTAACCACTTCTCATTCTCCCATTGATAATCTGTTTCAATGAGGTTATTTTGATAATTTAAACGTAAAGAAACTAAAGTCGTTGAATTTAATAGCGTGAGTATCTTCGTATTAATATATCTGTGGAGCAAGAGATAGTTATTAACATCCTCAACAGTTGACTTGGTAGGGATTTCTACTAAAATTTCTGTGGATAGATTGATGTGTTTTTCTGCGAATTTTTCTCTTTCGCCAATAATGAAACTAGCCAGTCGAGGCTCTCTAACTAACATTGATAAGCGTGCTAAAAATTCATTTTGTGGCTCCAATAATTCTTTTAAATAAATTTTCAACTCGTCGTAGTATTCAATGTCTGCAAGTCCATAAATAACATGAAGTTGATTCATAAATTGATGTGTTTGGGCCTGTAGCGCAGAAGCATAAGCTGTAGTGTGTGCTAATTGATCCAAAGTGAAAAGTGTTTCAGTAACATTCCTTAAGAAGACAACATAGCCTCTATTTTGTGTTTTAACCGTAATTGGCGAGATAGATAGTAAATAGTCTTGTCCTTGAAAATGTAATACTTGTTCAGTTTTTTTTGAAAAATGATCCTGCTTGAGTTGAGGAATTAAAGATTCTAATAATTTACCTGAAAATAGGTCTCGTTGCCCCTCTTTTTTGAATAATAAACTAGCTGCAGGATTATTTCTTTTGATGATATGCCTCTGGTCAATAACAAATACAGCGGCTTGAATTTGGTCCAGTGTTGCATTGCGCTCTTCTAAATGTTGAAAAATATCACTTGGATGGAGGTTGTGAAGTTGTTTTTTTAAGCCATAAGAAATTATACTTGTGACGACTAAGCTAATCAAAATACTAATCAAGAGAGGCTTACTAAACTCTTTTATGCTACTTTGAGATAAGTCTCCAAGTGTCGTTAATTTTAAGCCAACTGCAATTGCCCCAACCTGTTTTTGGTGATCATATACTGGAATTAAGTATCGTAAAGATTTTCCTAAAGAACCTTCTGCAGTAGACATAATAGCTTTTCCCTTAAAAACAGCTTGTTCATCACCCCCTTGAAATGGTTTACCAATCTTAGTGGAGTCAGGGTGGGTAAAACGGATCCCTTTTAAATTTATAAGGACAATATAGTCTAAATTTGATTTTTTGCTAAGGAATAACATTTGTTTTTGGAGACTTTGATCATAGTGATTATCTTTGAGTGTTTGTATAACTTGTGGATTTCTCGATAAAGCATAACCAGTATTTTTTAAGATTTTTTCTTCCTGTACCCTTACCATACGATAGGACTGATGTATAGTGACATAATAAAAAATAGAAAATATACAAATGGTCATAGTGACTAAAATCAATGATAGAAATGCCCAAAGAGATAGTTTTTTTTTTCATCAGCACCCTCCGAGTTTAGTATAACATAGCCTAAAAACTAGAATCCAGCTTAAATTAATTAAATAAGTTGAAATAATTCAATTACTTAAATAAACTTCCTTATCACTAAGTCCCAAAGTAAACTGTACATAAGAAGTAAAAGGAGGTGCTTTCATGGCAGACGTGAAGGTAGTGAATAATGAGGATTCTAGAGGTCAAAAGCAAGACTTAAAGGCTAAACTATTTCATATTAAGATAGGGTCAGTTCCCCTACCAGTATATGTTTGTTTAGCATTATTGATTCTTCTAGCAGGCTTTTTACAAAAATTGCCAGTCAATATGCTAGGAGGATTTGCAGTTATCTTAACAATGGGGTGGTTCTTAGGGACTATCGGAGCTAGCATTCCTGGTTTTAAAAACTTCGGTGGCCCAGCTATTTTATCTTTATTAGTACCATCTATTTTGGTGTTTTTCAACCTCATTAATAAAAATGTTTTAGAATCAACAAATATGTTGATGAAGCAAGCTAACTTTCTTTATTTTTATATTGCTTGTTTAGTGTCCGGTAGTATTTTAGGGATGAATCGGAAAATGTTGATTCAGGGATTGCTAAGAATGATTTTCCCCATGTTATTAGGAATGGTTTGTGCGATGATGGTAGGGACATTTGTCGGTGTTATTTTAGGCTTAGAGTGGCGACACACTTTGTTTTATATCGTAACACCCGTTTTAGCTGGTGGTATTGGTGAAGGTATTTTACCATTATCGTTAGGCTATAGTTCAATTACCGGTGTAGCTAGTGAACAACTAGTTGCTCAACTCATCCCAGCCACTATTATTGGTAATTTCTTTGCCATTTTATGTACTGCACTATTGAATCGTTTGGGAGAAAAGAAACCACACTTGTCTGGTCAAGGGCAATTAGTAAGGTTAAATAAAGGAGAGGACATGTCAGATATTATTGCTGATCATTCTGGCCCAATTGACGTTAAGAAAATGGGTGGAGGTGTTTTAACAGCATGTAGTCTCTTTATTTTTGGACATTTGTTGCAGCAATTAACTGGATTTCCTGGTCCCGTATTAATGATTGTTGCAGCAGCTATTTTGAAATATATTAATGTTATTCCCAGAGAAACACAAAATGGAGCTAAGCAACTTTATAAATTTATTTCTGGTAATTTTACATTTCCTCTAATGGCAGGTCTAGGATTGCTTTATATCCCGTTAAAAGATGTTGTGGCAACGCTTAGCATACAATATTTCATAGTTGTTATTAGTGTTGTATTTACAGTTATTTCTGTTGGATTCTTTGTATCGCGATTCCTTAATATGAATCCTGTTGAAGCAGGTATTATTTCAGCTTGTCAAAGTGGTATGGGAGGAACAGGAGATGTTGCCATTTTAAGTACAGCAGACCGAATGAACTTGATGCCATTTGCTCAAGTTGCTACGCGTTTAGGAGGAGCTATTACTGTTATCACAATGACAGCCATTTTACGCATGTTATTCTAATATTTATCAAAAGGAGTTATCAAAATGAGTGAAAATTTAGGTCAATTAGCTATCAACCAAGCTAGAGAAAATGGTGGAAAATTAGAAGTAATTTCAAAAGTTAAGGTGGAAGATAAGAGGGATCTTAGTATTGCCTATACCCCAGGGGTGGCGTCAGTATCATCAGCTATTGCAGAGGATGTGGAGCTTGCATATGAGTTGACGACTAAAAAAAATACAGTAGCCGTAGTGAGTGATGGTTCAGCTGTTCTTGGATTAGGAGATATTGGTCCTGAGGCAGCAATGCCAGTCATGGAAGGTAAAGCAGCACTCTTTAAACGTTTTGCAAATGTAGATGCTGTGCCAATTGTGTTGAAAACAAATGATACAGAGGAAATTATTTCTATAGTAAAAGCTATTTCGCCGACTTTTGGAGGGATTAATTTAGAGGATATTTCAGCACCACGTTGTTTCGAAATTGAACAACGCCTAATTGAAGAATGTGATATACCAGTTTTCCATGATGACCAACATGGTACAGCAATCGTAGTATTAGCGGCTTTGTTTAACAGTTTGAAGCTAGTTAAAAAAGACATTGAAGACATCAGAGTAGTTGTTAATGGTGGAGGTTCAGCGGGCTTATCTATAACAAGGAAGCTTCTATCAGCAGGAGCAAAACATGTAACGGTAGTTGATCGATTTGGCATTATTAACGATAAAGATCGGGAGTCATTAGCCCCTCATCACAAAGCGATTGCAAAATTGACTAATAGAGAATTCCAATCTGGATCCTTAGAAGATGCTTTGGAGAATGCCGATGTTTTTATAGGTGTTTCTGCTCCGGAAGCATTACATGCAGAATGGATTTCCAAGATGGCTGATAAACCTATTGTATTTGCAATGGCGAATCCTATTCCAGAAATTTATCCAGATCAAGCCTTAAAAGCCGGAGCTTACATAGTTGGAACTGGTCGTAGTGATTTTCCAAATCAAATTAATAATGTTTTAGCATTTCCGGGTATTTTCAGAGGAGCATTAGATGCTAGAGCAAAAACGATAACTGTTGAAATGCAAATTGCGGCAGCGAGAGGCATAGCTAGTTTAATACCGGAGGAAGAATTAAGCACAACTCACATCATTCCAAATGCTTTTCAAAATGATGTGGCCGATGTAGTTGCTAAAAGCGTCAGTAATGCTGTACAAAAATAAGGTGTAAAATAAAAACTGAGCTATGCTCAGTTTTTTTGATGAGTCATTTAAATATGAGTGAGCATTTTTGAGGATAGTTTGAAGCGAGAAGTGAGTTAATGATTTTGATAGGATCGTTGTTACTCTTGCCTTGCAAGTTTTGCCATCATAGGTTATTCTTTAAATATAAGATTTAGAAAGTTGGTTAACTATGTATTCTTTTGAAGAACTTTTGGCAACCATGACTTTGATAACGGCTGCCGAAATTGAAGATAAAATTGATTCAAATCAAGATTTTGTACTGTTCATTGGTCGTATTTCTTGTCCATTTTGTCACCTCTTTGTTCCTAAAATTGTAGAAGTAGCTGATGAAGATGAATTTGAATTATTCCATTTAGATAGTGAAGATTTTGATCATTGGACTGCAAATAAAGAATTTCGAAATAAATATGACATTCCTACAGTGCCAGGTTTGATGGTTGTTAAAAACGGAACTATCAAGGTGAAGTGCGATTCAAAAATGACAAAAGAAGAAATCCGTGAATTTATTGGCTAAGAGACAGTATCTCCTTGCAGATATAGCATAAATCTGCTATAGTAATGATTACGTAGAACACGGAAAGGAGAATCAAATGAGCTTACCTATTATTATGCTTGTTGTTATGGTTGGTATGATGTTCTTCATGCAACGTCAGCAAAAGAAACAAGCACAAGAACGTCAAAAACAATTGAATGCTGTTCAAAAAGGTGATGAAATTGTCACAATTGGTGGTCTTTTTGGAGTAGTTGATGAAGTTAATACTGAAGCACAACGAATGGTTTTAGATGTTGATGGTGTCTATTTGACGTTTGAGTTGGCAGCTATCAAATCTGTTGTCTCTAAGGCAGCAACACCAACAGAACCAGTTGAAGATGTTAAGATTATTGAAGTCAATGAAGACGAAAATAAAGAAACAGCCATCGAAACTGAATAAGATATGTAGGACCAGATGATTGTTCTGGTCTTTTTAGTTTGCTGTCACAAATGGCATTTTAATACTCAAAAATAAGTTGAAATGTGGTAAAATGTTATAGTATGGGATATTTCCAGCTCTTTTAAAAGGGCTGATAAGAAAAACGATTGCTAAATTAAGGAACATTATGTTTATATTTAAAAGAAAAAAACAAGTAGAAATGCCTTTGGAGAAAATACCAGCACATATTGGTATTATCATGGATGGTAACGGACGTTGGGCAAAAAAACGTTTAAAACCACGCGTTATGGGACATAAGGCGGGGATGGATGCTCTTCAAGAAGTTACAATAGCAGCTTCAGGATTAGGTGTTAAAGTACTAACTGTCTATGCCTTTTCTACAGAAAATTGGTCACGTCCAGATGATGAAGTTAAGTTTATTATGAACCTTCCGGTTGAATTTTTTGATAAATATGTACCAGAGTTAGATAAAAATAATGTACGTGTACAGGTCATCGGAGATACTCATAAATTACCTAAGGCAACATACGATGCAATGCAACGCGCTTGTTTGAGGACAAAACATAATTCGGGGCTCGTCTTGAATTTTGCGCTAAATTATGGCGGACGTTCAGAAATCACTAATGCCATTAAGGAAATTGCTCAGGATGTTTTGGAAGCTAAGTTGAATCCTGACGATATTACAGAGGATTTAGTAGCAAATCATTTAATGACAAATAGCTTACCCTATCTTTATAGAGACCCTGATTTGATTATCCGAACTAGTGGAGAGTTACGCTTGAGTAACTTTTTACCTTGGCAATCAGCTTATAGTGAATTTTACTTTACTCCCGTTTTATGGCCAGATTTTAAAAAAGACGAACTACATAAGGCCATTGTGGATTATAATCAACGCCATCGTCGATTTGGTAGTGTATAGAAAGAAGAGAGAAAATGAAAGAACGTGTTATTTGGGGAGCTGTCGCGCTTGCCATATTTATCCCTTTTTTAGTAATGGGTGGTTTGCCTTTCCAATTTTTAGTTGGACTTTTAGCTATGATTGGTGTTTCTGAATTACTTCGTATGCGTCGTTTAGAAATATTTTCCTTTGAAGGTGCATTAGCTATGATAGGAGCCTTTGTTTTAACAGTTCCTTTAGATAGTTATTTGTCCTTTTTACCAGTTGACGCTAGTTTATCAGCATACGGTATTGTTATTTTTATGATTTTGGCAGGTACTGTTTTGAACAGTAATTCTTACAGTTTTGAAGATGCTGCCTTTCCAATTGCGTCTAGTTTTTATGTGGGTATTGGCTTTCAAAATCTAGTCAGTGCTCGTATGGCTGGAATAGATAAGGTGTTGTTAGCTTTATTTATTGTCTGGGCGACTGATATCGGTGCTTATATGATTGGTCGTCAATTTGGACAACGCAAACTACTACCCTCAGTGTCTCCAAATAAAACAATTGAAGGGAGTCTAGGAGGGATTGCTTCAGCCATTGTGGTAGCTTTCTTTTTTATGCTTTTTGATAAGACCGTCTATGCGCCTCATAGCTTCCTAGTCATGTTAGTTTTAGTGGCTATCTTTAGCATTTTTGGTCAATTTGGAGATTTAGTTGAAAGTAGTATTAAACGTCATTTTGGTGTTAAAGATTCGGGTAAATTGATTCCGGGTCATGGGGGGATTTTGGATCGCTTTGATAGTATGATTTTTGTTTTCCCAATCATGCACTTCTTTGGCTTATTCTAAAATAATATATTGTATTTAGAGAGGAATTGAATGCTAGGAATTTTAACCTTTATTATTATTTTTGGTGTCATTGTAGTTGTTCACGAATTTGGGCATTTCTATTTTGCAAAGAAATCAGGAATTCTTGTTCGTGAATTTGCTATTGGTATGGGTCCAAAAATCTTTTCTCACATTGATAAAGAAGGAACAACCTATACTATTCGTATATTACCGCTAGGTGGTTATGTCCGTATGGCTGGTTGGGGTGATGATAAGACTGAAATTAAGACAGGGACGCCGGCTAGCCTTACTTTAAATAAAGAAGGCATTGTAACTCGTATTAATTTATCAGGAAAACAATTAGACAATACTTCTTTACCAATCAATGTAACAGCTTATGATTTAGAAGATAAACTAACTATCACAGGATTGGTCTTAAGTGAGACAAAAACCTATAGTGTTGATCACGATGCTACTATCATTGAGGAGGATGGTACTGAAATTCGTATTGCTCCCTTAGATATGCAGTATCAGAATGCTTCTGTATGGGGGCGCTTAATTACCAATTTTGCAGGTCCGATGAATAATTTTATTTTAGGTCTTGTAGTCTTTATTGCACTTGCTTTTATTCAAGGAGGTGTTCAAGACTTATCAACCAATCAGGTCCGTGTATCAGAAAATGGTCCTGCCGCTAGTGCAGGTTTAAAAAATAATGATCGTATTTTACAAATAGGGTCGCACAAAGTTTCTAACTGGGAACAGTTGACAGCAGCAGTAGAAAAGTCAACTAGGCATTTAGAAAAAAAACAAAAACTTGCCCTTAAGATTAAGAGCAAAGAGGTGGTGAAAACGATCAACGTTAAGCCACAGAAAGTTGATAAATCCTACATCATCGGCATTATGCCAGCTTTAAAGACAAGCTTTAAAGACAAACTTTTAGGTGGATTAAAACTAGCATGGGAAAGTTTCTTTAGAATTTTAAATGAATTAAAGAAACTTATTGCTCATTTTAGTATTAATAAATTGGGAGGTCCAGTAGCTCTCTATCAGGCTAGTAGCCAAGCTGCTAAAAATGGTTTCGTCACAGTTCTCAACTTAATGGGATTAATCTCTATCAACTTAGGTATTATGAATCTCATCCCTATACCAGCCCTTGACGGGGGTAAGATAGTGATGAATATTTTAGAAGCCATTCGTCGCAAACCACTTAAACAAGAAACAGAAACTTATATTACGCTCGCTGGGGTAGCAGTTATGTTAGTATTAATGATTGCTGTGACCTGGAACGATATCATGCGAGCTTTCTTCTAAAAGATAATAAAACGTGAAAGGAAATACGAATTTTTCAATTGCAATTCTCAATTGAAAAAGAATCAACTTTGATTAGTCGTATCTTATTGTAATGAAACAAAGTAAAATGCTTATTCCAACACTTCGCGAAATGCCAAGTGATGCTCAGGTTATCAGCCATGCTCTTATGGTTCGTGCAGGATATGTCCGCCAAGTTTCGGCTGGAATCTATGCTTATTTGCCTCTAGCTAACCGTACTATTGAAAAATTTAAAACAATTATGCGTCAAGAATTTGAGAAGATTGGTGCAGTTGAAATGTTAGCTCCAGCTCTTCTTACAGCAGATTTATGGCGTGAATCTGGGCGCTACGAAACATATGGTGAAGACCTTTATAAATTAAAGAATCGTGATCAATCGGATTTTATCTTAGGACCAACTCATGAAGAGACTTTCACAACTCTTGTTCGTGATGCAGTAAAATCTTATAAGCAATTACCACTAAACCTTTATCAAATTCAGTCTAAATATCGTGATGAGAAGCGTCCTCGTAATGGACTTCTTCGAACACGTGAATTTATCATGAAAGATGGATACAGCTTCCACAAAGATTATGAAGACCTTGATGTCACTTACGAAGATTACCGTAAAGCATATGAAGCCATCTTCACACGTGCTGGACTTGACTTTAAAGGCATTATAGGTGACGGAGGTGCTATGGGAGGTAAAGATAGCCAAGAATTTATGGCAGTAACTCCCAATCGTACAGATTTAAATCGTTGGTTAGTCCTTGATAAAACTATTCCTTCTATTGATGATATTCCAGAGGATGTTTTAGAAGAAATTAAGGTAGAACTCTCGGCTTGGCTAGTTTCTGGTGAGGACACTATTGCATACTCTACTGAATCAAGCTATGCTGCTAACCTTGAGATGGCAACGAATGAGTACAAACCATCTACTAAGGCTGCTACCTTTGAAGAAGTAACAAAAGTAGAAACTCCTAACTGCAAATCAATTGATGAGGTAGCTGGATTTTTATCAATTGATGAAAATCAAACTATCAAGACACTATTGTTTATTGCTGATGAACAGCCCGTGGTTGCTTTACTAGTTGGTAACGATCAAGTCAATGATGTGAAGTTAAAAAATTATTTAGCGGCTGATTTCTTAGAGCCTGCAAGTGAAGAGCAAGCAAAAGAGATTTTTGGTGCAGGTTTTGGTTCTCTTGGGCCAGTTAACCTACCTGACTCTGTTAAAATTATTGCTGATCGTAAAGTTCAAGACCTTGCTAATGCTGTGTCTGGTGCTAACCAAGATGGTTATCATTTTACTGGAGTTAATCCAGAACGTGATTTCACAGCTGAATACGTTGATATTCGTGAAGTAAAAGAAGGGGAGATTTCTCCAGACGGTAAAGGTACTCTGAAATTTGCTCGTGGTATTGAAATTGGACATATCTTTAAACTAGGTACCCGTTATTCAGATAGTATGGGAGCGAACATCCTTGATGAAAATGGCCGCTCAAATCCTATTGTTATGGGGTGTTATGGTATTGGTGTTAGTCGTATTCTCTCAGCTGTCATTGAACAACATGCCCGACTTTTTGTGAATAAGACACCAAAAGGAGCTTATCGCTTTGCTTGGGGGATTAATTTCCCAGAAGAATTAGCCCCATTTGATGTACATTTGATTACTGTCAATGTCAAAGATCAAGAGTCACAAGACCTTACTGAGAAAATTGAAGCTGATTTGATGCTTAAAGGTTATGAAGTCCTGACAGACGATCGTAATGAACGTGTTGGTTCTAAATTCTCAGACAGTGACTTAATTGGACTTCCAATTCGAGTAACTGTTGGGAAGAAAGCTTCTGAAGGTATCGTTGAAGTGAAAATTAAAGCAAGTGGTGATACGATTGAGGTTCACGCTGATAACTTAATTGAAACTTTAGAGATTCTAACAAAAAAATAAGCCGATAAAAAAGTTAGTCTGATGTGCTAACTTTTTTATATGGAGTGAAATTTAGTATGGTTCTTATTGGTAAAAAGCAACTGCCTTTTGTTATAATGAAATGATATTTTAGAAAGGAGCCATCATGAAAAGTCGAAAAAAAGATAAATTGGTATTGAGGTTAACAACAACACTATTGGTTTTTGGTTTGGGTGGGGTTTGGTTTTATAATTATAAAAATGATAATGTCGAACCGACAGTCACTAGTGCATCGGATCAAACGACGACTTTTATTCAAACGATTTCTCCAACAGCTATTGAAATTTCTAAGACCTATGATTTGTATGCGTCAGTCTTATTAGCACAAGCTATTTTGGAATCATCCAGTGGACAATCAGATTTGTCTAAGGCTCCTAATTATAACCTCTTTGGCATCAAAGGAGAATATAAAGGTAAATCTGTCCAAATGCCTACTTTAGAAGATGATGGGAAAGGCAATATGACTCAAATCCAAGCTCCTTTTCGCGCCTATCCAAATTATTCTGCTTCACTATATGATTATGCTGAGTTAGTATCTAGTCAAAAGTATGCATCTGTTTGGAAATCAAATACCTCTTCTTATAAGGATGCTACTGCAGCTCTAACAGGTCTTTATGCGACAGATACTGCTTATGCTAGTAAATTAAACCAAATTATTGAAACCTACAGTCTAGATGCTTATGATAAATAGTTTCAGTTAAGAGAGTGTTGTTAAGAAGGCTAATAAATTCCTTTTTTAACAGCCTCCTTTTGTTATCTCGAAATATTTACAGATATGTGATAAAATGGAAGTAAGATATTCAGGAGAAAACTATGTCAGAATTGTTCAAGAAACTTATGGATCAGATTGAAATGCCGCTTGAAATTAAGAATTCAAGTGTTTTTTCGTCTGCTGATATTATCGAGGTAAAGGTTCATTCTCTATCACGCTTATGGGAATTTCATTTTTCATTTCCAGAATTATTGCCAATTGAGGTGTATCGTGAATTACAAACTCGTTTAGTGAATAGTTTTGAAAAAGCAGATATAAAGGCTACTTTTGATATAAGAGCAGAAACTATTGATTTTTCTGATGATCTGCTACAGGATTATTATCAACAAGCTTTTTGTGAACCCTTGTGTAATAGTGCAAGTTTTAAGAGTTCTTTTTCACAATTAAAAGTTCATTACAATGGCAGTCAGATGATTATTTCAGCACCTCAATTTGTCAATAATAATCATTTTCGTCAGAATCATTTGCCGCGTTTGGAACAACAGTTTTCATTGTTTGGATTTGGTAAACTTGCTATTGATATGGTTTCTGATGAACAAATGACGCAAGACTTAAAATCATCATTTGAAACTAATCGCGAGCAATTGCTTGAAAAAGCTAACCAAGAAGCTATGCAAGCCTTGGAAGCACAAAAATCACTAGAAGATTCAGCGCCTCCATCAGAAGAAGTGACCCCAACTCAAAATTATGATTTCAAAGAGCGTATCAAACAACGTCAAGCTGGCTTTGAAAAAGCAGAGATTACACCCATGATTGAGGTGACAACAGAAGAAAATCGTATCGTTTTTGAAGGAATGGTTTTTAGTGTTGAACGAAAAACAACCCGCACTGGACGTCATATCATTAATTTTAAGATGACTGATTATACCTCAAGTTTTGCTATGCAAAAGTGGGCTAAAGATGATGAAGAATTGAAGAAGTACGATATGATTTCTAAAGGTTCGTGGTTGCGAGTCAGAGGGAATATTGAGAACAATAACTTTACTAAATCTTTGACAATGAATGTTCAAGATATCAAAGAGATTGTGCATCATGAACGTAAAGACTTAATGCCAGCAGATCAAAAACGTGTGGAATTTCATGCTCATACCAATATGTCAACGATGGATGCTTTACCAACTGTCGAGAGCCTCATTGATACTGCAGCTAAGTGGGGACACCCAGCTATTGCAATTACTGACCATGCCAATGTTCAAAGTTTTCCGCATGGCTACCACAGAGCAAAAAAAGCAGGTATAAAAGCAATTTTTGGATTAGAGGCAAATATTGTTGAAGATAAAGTGCCTATTTCCTACAACGAAGTTGATATGAATTTGCACGAAGCAACTTATGTTGTATTTGATGTGGAAACTACAGGTCTTTCTGCAGCTAATAATGACCTAATTCAGATTGCAGCATCAAAAATGTTCAAGGGTAATATTATTGAGCAATTTGATGAGTTTATTGACCCAGGTCATCCTCTTTCTGCCTTTACAACTGAATTGACAGGTATTACGGATAATCATGTCAGAGGTTCAAAACCTATTTTACAAGTCCTTCAGGAATTTCAGAATTTTTGTCAAGGTACGGTTTTAGTTGCGCATAATGCAACCTTTGACGTTGGTTTTATGAATGCGAATTATGAACGTCATAATCTGCCTTTGATCACACAGCCGGTCATTGATACCTTAGAATTTGCAAGAAATCTTTATCCTGAATATAAGCGTCATGGTTTGGGGCCTCTAACCAAACGTTTCCAAGTTGCTTTGGAACATCATCATATGGCCAACTACGATGCTGAAGCAACGGGTCGCTTACTCTTTATTTTCTTAAAAGAGGCGCGGGAAAATCGTGATGTGACTAATTTGATGGAGCTCAATACTAAATTGGTAGCTGAAGACTCTTACAAAAAGGCACGCATAAAGCATGCAACCATTTATGTCCAAAATCAGGTTGGACTTAAAAATATATTTAAGTTAGTTAGCCTTTCAAATGTTAAATATTTTGAAGGGGTGGCAAGAATTCCTAGGTCAGTTTTAGATGCTCACAGAGAAGGTCTCTTGCTAGGTACTGCCTGTTCTGATGGAGAAGTTTTTGATGCCTTGTTATCAAATGGAATTGATGCAGCAGTGACCCTAGCTAAATATTATGATTTTATTGAAGTCATGCCACCTGCTATTTATCGCCCCTTGGTAGTACGTGATTTAATTAAAGATGAGGTGGGGATTCAACAAATTATTAGAGACCTAATAGAGGTCGGTCGGCGTTTAGATAAGCCTGTTTTAGCTACGGGAAATGTTCATTATATTGAGCCTGAAGATGAGATTTACCGTGAGATTATTGTTCGTAGTCTTGGACAAGGTGCCATGATTAATAGGACTATAGGTCGTGGGGAGGATGCTCAGCCAGCGCCTTTGCCAAAAGCACATTTCCGCACAACAAATGAGATGTTAGATGAATTTGCCTTTCTTGGTAAAGATTTAGCCTATGAGATCGTTGTAACCAATACGAATACTTTTGCAGATCGATTTGAAGACGTTGAAGTTGTAAAAGGGGATCTCTATACTCCGTTTGTTGATCGTGCTGAAGAACGAGTTGCTGAATTAACTTATGCTAAAGCATTCGAAATATATGGTAATCCTCTTCCTGATATTATTGATTTACGTATCGAAAAAGAGTTAGCATCTATACTTGGTAATGGATTTGCCGTTATCTATCTTGCTTCGCAAATGTTGGTGCAACGTTCTAATGAACGTGGTTATCTAGTAGGATCACGTGGGTCTGTTGGGTCGAGTTTTGTAGCGACCATGATAGGAATTACTGAAGTTAATCCAATGCCACCTCATTATGTTTGCCCAAATTGTCAGCATTCTGAATTTATCACAGATGGTTCTTGTGGTTCAGGCTATGATTTACCAAATAAAAATTGTCCTAAATGTGGTACTTTGTACAAGAAAGATGGACAGGATATTCCGTTTGAAACTTTCTTAGGATTTGATGGAGATAAGGTTCCTGATATTGATCTGAATTTCTCTGGAGATGATCAACCTTCTGCTCACTTAGACGTTCGTGATATCTTTGGAGAAGAATATGCTTTTCGTGCAGGAACGGTAGGTACCGTAGCTGAAAAAACTGCCTTTGGTTTTGTCAAAGGTTACGAACGAGATTACAATAAATTTTATAACGATGCAGAGGTCGAACGGTTAGCGACTGGTGCTGCGGGAGTTAAACGTTCTACAGGTCAACACCCCGGTGGTATTGTTGTTATTCCTAACTATATGGATGTTTATGATTTTACTCCGGTTCAATATCCAGCAGATGATATGACAGCTGCTTGGCAGACAACTCACTTCAATTTCCATGATATTGATGAGAATGTCTTGAAGTTAGATATTCTAGGACATGATGATCCTACTATGATTCGTAAACTTCAGGATTTATCAGGAATTGATCCATCAAATATCCTTCCAGATGATCCAGACGTTATGAAGTTATTTTCTGGTACGGAAGTTTTAGGAGTGACAGAAGAGCAAATTGGAACTCCTACAGGAATGCTTGGTATTCCAGAGTTTGGTACGAACTTTGTTCGTGGTATGGTGAACGAAACCCATCCAACCACATTTGCAGAATTGTTGCAACTGTCAGGGCTATCACATGGTACGGATGTTTGGTTAGGTAATGCTCAAGACTTAATCAAGGAAGGTATTGCTACCTTATCAACTGTTATTGGTTGTCGTGATGACATCATGGTTTATTTAATGCACGCTGGCCTACAACCAAAGATGGCCTTTACAATCATGGAGCGCGTGCGTAAGGGGTTATGGTTGAAAATTTCAGAAGATGAGCGTAATGGTTATATCCAAGCAATGCGTGATAATAATGTCCCGGATTGGTATATTGAATCGTGTGGAAAAATCAAGTATATGTTCCCTAAAGCCCATGCAGCAGCCTATGTTTTAATGGCATTACGTGTGGCGTACTTTAAAGTACATTATCCAATATTTTATTATTGTGCTTATTTTTCTATTCGCGCCAAAGCTTTTGAATTACGCACAATGAGTGCTGGACTTGATGCCGTTAAGGCGCGCATGAAGGATATCACTGAGAAGCGTCAGCGTAATGAGGCGACGAATGTCGAAAATGATCTTTTTACGACATTAGAGTTGGTTAATGAAATGCTTGAGCGTGGCTTTAAATTTGGGAAATTAGATCTTTATCGTAGCCATGCGACTGACTTTATTATTGAAGAGGATACGCTAATCCCTCCATTTGTTGCTATGGAAGGCTTGGGAGAAAACGTTGCAAAACAGATAGTTCGGGCACGTGAAGATGGTGAATTTTTATCAAAAACAGAGCTTCGTAAACGAGGAGGAGTCTCAAGTACCTTAGTTGAAAAATTTGATGAGATGGGTATTTTGGGAAATTTACCAGAAGACAATCAGTTGAGTCTTTTTGATGATTTCTTCTAAGTAATAAGGTTGAGTAGTTACTCAACCTTATTATTTGCCAGCTGCTTTTGATAGGGCAAAGATGATATTCTTGCTTGAAATAACTAATTAGTGATAAAATAAGAAAAAATACGTTTGGGAGATGAAATGGGAAACTTTAAAAATTCAGCGGTTAAATCTATGGTTGTCATGCGAAAAGCATTTAGAACAATAGACGGAAAAGTCTCAGAATCATTTAAAGAATTTGAATTAACACCAACTCAGTTTGCAGTTTTGGATGTTCTCTATGCTAAAGGCACAATGAAAATTGGAGAATTGATTGAAAATATGCTTGCTACATCAGGTAATATGACTGTTGTTATTAAAAATATGGAAAAAAAGGGATGGGTATTACGCCATTCTTGTCCGAATGATAAGAGAGCCTTTTTGGTGAGTTTAACAACTGAAGGAGAAGAAGTGATAAAAAAAGCTCTACCAGAGCATATTAAACGTGTAGAAGATGCTTTTTCAGTCTTAACAGAAACAGAGCAAGAAGACTTGATTAACCTTTTAAAAAAATTTAAAACCTTGTGAGTCACATTCTTTGACTTTACGATATAGTGGTAATATAATTACTACATAGTAATAAATAACTTTAATCTAATTCATATGTCACTAGAACAAATGTAGTAAGATATCTGAGATTGAAGAACAAGGAGAAAAAATATGTCATTTTTGGAAGAATTAAAAAACCGTCGCTCTATTTACGCTCTTGGTCGCAATACAGAAGTTTCTGATGAGAAAATAGTAGAGATTATTAAAGAGGCAGTTCGCCAATCCCCATCTGCTTTTAATAGTCAAACTTCCCGTGTTGTCATTTTATTGAATGATGAAGTTACTAAGTTCTGGGATGAATTGGTTGCTAATGATTTGGTAGAAACAATGAAAGTACAAGGTGCTCCAGAGACAGCTATTGCTGGAACTAAGGAAAAATTAGCTAGTTTTGGAGCTTCAAAGGGAACAGTACTCTTCTTTGAAGATCAAGATGTTGTCAAATCTCTTCAAGAACAATTCGTTCTTTATGCGGATAACTTTCCAGTTTGGTCTGAGCAATCAACAGGTATTGCCTCAGTAAATACTTGGACAGCCCTTTCTGCAGAACTTGGACTTGGTGGTAATTTACAACATTACAATCCAGTTATTGATGCATCAGTACAAGCTGTTTATGGTGTTCCAGCTAGTTGGAAACTTCGTGGACAACTAAATTTTGGTTCAATCGAAGCTGAAACAGGAGAAAAAGAATTCATGAATGATGATGACCGCTTTAAAGTCATCGGATAATACTGTACAAAAAAAGGCAAGGATAGCAATGACACTGCATCTATGAACTAAAATGAAAAAACACTCCTACTTCTAGTAAAATAGAGGTAGGAGTGTTTTTAGTATATTCAAAAAAGCTACAATTCGCTTGATACAGAGACTTCTGTTATTTGATGTAGATATTTGAAAGGTTAATTCGTGTTCGTTTCTCCTTTTTCGGGATTTTCACTTAGTTTCATTTCTCCTTCTTTTAATTGTGAATAGAATGTTTCATTCAAATTTAGACTTTTTGTAAACTCTGTGTACTCATGCTTGAATAATTTATCTTTTTGTAGTAGTTCTTCATATTCTTTCTCTAGATAATTTCGTATATTCTTTTCCCCAGGATTTTGTGTATTCTCTGGGATTTTTGATAATAATTCTTTATATTTATCAATCAAGTTGTTTTTTTCTGTTACTGAAACAAAATCATTGTTTTCAGCTGGAGTCTCCCTCTCTTTTACTGAATTTTCTCTTGGTTTTTCTTCTTTTTTGAGATTATCACTCGGTTTCATTTCTTCTTTCTTTAATTGTAGGTAGAATGATTCATTTAAATTTAGACTTTCTTTAAATTCTGCATGTTCATGCTCAAATAAATTATCTTTCTTTAATATTTCTTCATATTCATTTTTCAAATAATCTCTTATGTTTTTTTCTCCTGGATTTTGTGTGTTTTCAGGAATCTGTGACAATAATTTTTTATACTTATCTATCAGCTCGTTTTTTTCTTTTTCTGTTACTGGTACAAAATCATCTTTTGGTTTTTTATCTTTTAGAGCTGCAGATTCATTAATAAATAACATAGATTTGCTTCCATTATTATGTATCCAATTTTCAAACGCTTCATTTGATTCCATATACTTAACTTTAAATCTATTATTTGTTTTTGCGGGATCATAAACGTCATAACCATCTATACAGTATTCTTTAATAAAATCGGAATACGTTGTTTTGTAATTACCATTTTTCCAATATGTACTGGCTGTGATATCTATGATATGCCAACTTCTATTATAATACGCTCTCACAGCTGCATGAGATATTCCTTGAGGACTTTTACCAGAAACGACATAACTAGGTATCCCCATAATATTAAATGCCCTAGCGGCTGTTACACTATAGCCAACGCACATAGCAAGTTTTCTTTCTGTTACAGAAAATAAATCTGAAGCTCTGTAATATTCTGTGTCGACATTTCTAGCTCTGTAAGCTTCATTGTCATAATTAGTTATTTCACCTATATATTTAGTGAAAGCAATTACTTTTTCTTCATCTGTTAAGTTTTGATTATTAGCTCCAGATTTAACTATTAAATCTAGAATTTTTTGGTCATTTTCTTTTATTTTATCTTCACTAATATTAATGTTTGAAGAATATGAAGAATCTTTTGAATTATTTTCAAAGGCAAACTTATTATCTATAGATAATGTTTTAGTGTAAATAGGGATACCATTTACGCCCATATAATCAACTGGTTTACCCATAGATAACCCTGATGATTTCAATCTTTCCATGATAAAGTTTTCATCCTTAATTTCAAACGTAGAATGAACGGTATCATATGGGAACTTTCCTCTCTCAGTTAGCCTTTTTTGGGTTATCGTCTTAAATTCCTCTATATTTTTAAGTAATTTATGTTTTTTATTCATCAAGAATACGGTTGTATCATGTGCGATTTTCCCATTTAATTTGACAAAGACATATTCTTCATTTCTTTCTTTTTTTAATGTAGCTTGGATATTTTTAATTTCTTCTAAATTGATAAGGTTTTTGTAATAGCCTTTATCACCTAAAATCCAAACATTAAAACCTTTGAAATTTGGTATCTCTGTTTTATACCTATTTAACTCTTGAATAAACTTATCTTCACTGTTTTTTTCAACTAGATTAGTTTCTTGAATATTATTTTGATTAGCATATGATATATTTAAATCAGATAGGTTGAATAATGTTGAAGCTACAGCAAATGATAAGACACAAGTTAATTTTAATCTTTTTTCTTCATTTTTTAAAAATCTCCTAATTTATTAATAAATAAATAATAACATATTAAAAAATGTTTTTCAATAAAAATCTTGGGTTAATTTTGATTTTAAATGCGTCTATTTAAATAGGTGATTATAAAGAGATGTAACAGTAAAACGAGTCGTTATAAAAAATAAAATCAGTCAAATTAGAAAGGAGGTTTAGCGTGTCTAAAAAACGACTATTAATGATATCACTCAACTATCAAAACTTCAAAATAACGGTACACTCAAAAGCTGAGACGCAGAAAAAATACTTCTGTTGAAATCTAATAAACTATAATCAGAAATGTTTTTAATTATGTTTAAAAAATGTATTTGATAGGAGCTAAGTTAGTCTGTGTTGAGATAGGAAAAGCGGGTAAGCCTGATAGGTCATTGCTAAGTTTTTGGATATAAAAATGATATCAAATCTATTATTTGCTGAAATGATATGAGAATGATGAGCTTCACTACTTATATCAATCTGCGGGCAAGTAGTATATCTTTGGTGAAGACATGGATCAGTTGTCGGAAGTAGAACGGTTATGTCTACAGGAAGATTAGCTAAAAATTATCTCGGTCTGATAAGAAAATCGAGATAATGAGTCTGATTAAGATAAACGGTACTACAGAAAAATGGCTTTATAAAAGTTCTTTTCTTCTGTCTCATGATTGAGGTGTGGGGGTGCCTTGTCTTTTTATTGTGTTAATTCAGATTTAGCTGTATTTTGTATTGTTTAGCCATTTCTGTGATTTTATCAAATTCCCCCAAAGCTGCTAGTTTATTGAACTCTCCACCAATACCAATGGCTGTTACTCCAGATAGAAACCAGTCTTTGGCATTTGTGAGATTTACCCCACCAGTCACCATAATTTGTACTTGAGGTAAAGGTGCCTTTAGTGATGAGATGAAAGATGTTCCTAGAGTACCTCCTGGGAATATTTTAATTATTTCGCAACCGGCTTCAAGTGCTGTTGTTACCTCTGATAAGGTCATGCAACCTGGTAAATAAGGAATAGCATAACGATTACATAGTTTAGCAGTCTGTAGATTAAATGCGGGAGATACAATAAACTTTGCTCCTGCTAAAATAGCCATTCGGGCAGTTTCTGAGTCTAGAACAGTTCCTGCCCCAACGACAACTTGTTCTTGGTTAGTATATTGTGTGACTAGTTGTTCAATGACTTGGCTAGCTTTGCTATTAGTATAGGCGATTTCGATAGCAGAAATACCACCTTTTATGCATGCTTGAGCAGCTTGAAAAGCTTCTTCTTGGCTATTTCCACGAATGACAGCAACTATTTTTCCTTGCATTAATTGCAACAAAATCTTTGATTTTATCATAATTCTCCCTTCTAACGAATAATGTCTTTCGATTGATTTAGTACTTTGTTAACTGCGGTAACGGTCTCAAACATATTGTCCCCTTCCAAAGCACATTTTAAAGATGCACTAGCGACAGCGAAATCAATGACTGTCTTGCTGTCTGAGTGCTGAAGTAGTTGATATAGCGCTCCCGCCACAAAAGCATCTCCGCTTCCAATTCTCTGGTTTACAGCTGTGGTGATTTCTTTTGAAGTGACAAACTCTTGTTTACGATTTGCTATGTAAGCTTGGTAGTGGTTTCGTCCCCATTCATCCTGTAGACGTTTAGTATGGAAAATGACTTGAAAGTCAAAGTGATTTATAAGCGAAATCATTCGTTCTTTGACGTCCTCTATTGTAGCTTCATCGCGATTGAAGAAGGTAGTGTCCTGTGAGTCAACCATAAGAGGTTCAATACCAAAACAAATATCCGCAAAGGTAGCGAACTGAGAAAAAAGGATTTTGGCATTTTTAGGAGAAATTAGTTTACTGCGAAAATTGAGATCTAAGGAGATTGTTATCTCTCTTTTTTTAGCTTCTTTTAAAAGAAGCAGTGTTATCTCTTGGATAGACTCATCCAATGATAGTGTAATACCACTAAAATGAAAGAGAGAAACTCCTTCAAATAATTGATCGAAATCAATTTGATTTATCCTAAAGTCATGTAAACTACTATGATCGCGGTCGTAGACCACCTCACCTTTTCTGCAAGCAAAGGAATCTTCTAAAAAATATAACCCAACACGTTCTCCAACCCACTGAATAGAATGAGTATCAATACCCTGTGCTTTTAAAAATTGAAGAAAACTATTACCTATGGGATTATTGGGTAAGGCTGAGAGGAGTTTAGTATCTTGCCCAAAGCCTTGTAGAGCTCTTGCGGTATTAACTTCAGAGCCACCATAGAATAGTTTAGTTGAGATACTATCTGCAAAATAGTCATTTTCTTTTGGAGTGATGCGAATGAGAGGTTCACCGAAAAAAAGAATCTTAGACATAAAAGTCCTTTCTAAAACAGACGCTTTAGTCTAAGACAGATTTCAAGTAGTCTGCTATATTTTGATTTTGGCAATTAGCGAAGAAATATTCTTGGAAATGCTCCCCAGAAATAGTTTCCTTTAAGAAATCTTGATCAATTTCTTTTAAAACAGAGAGTAAATCTCTGTAAGTAATCTGTTTTATTTCGCTAAGGATACGTGCATTGCGTTGCTCAGGTACAGCCCTCTCTTTAGGGTATCCCCCTCCTTTTTCATCTTCGAAAAGACGTTCAAATAAATACCTCAGATTCAATTCAGCTCCCCAACCAAATCCTTTAGCAAAAGGAAGGGAAAGAGCATTTCCTCCGTTTACTTGAGAGAATAAGTAAGCGTCGACAGGATCAGCAGCGAATCCACAGACTACGCCAGGAAAACTATTACAAGCAAGCATCGCTCCAATTCCTGTCCCACAGCCTGTAATAACAAAATCTGCAGCACCGCTATTAAGTAAAATAGCAGTCAGTAAACCATTTTGTACATAAGTTAGCTGGCTTTCTTCTTCTTTGCCATACATTCCGTAGTTGAAAACTTCAAATCCTTTTTCATCAGAAACCGCTTTCAATTCTTTGTAGATAATAGTATTTTTACTTGCTTGGCTATTTTCGTTGATTAATGCAATTTTCATTTATATTACTCCTTTATTATTGAGGTTGTTTACCGATGTAAGCTAAAATACCGCCATCTACATAGAGTATGTGACCATTGATAAAGTTTGATGCATCACTAGCAAGGAAGATAGCTGGTGCACCTAAATCTTCTGCCTCACCCCAGCGAGCGGCAGGTGTTTTAGCGATGATAAATTGGTCGAATGGATGACGTGAACCATCATCTTGACGTTCACGAAGGGGAGCTGTTTGTGGTGTGGCAATATAGCCGGGCCCGATACCGTTACATTGGATGTTAGCAGAACCGTATTCAGAAGCGATGTTCTTGGTTAACATTTTAAGTCCCCCTTTGGCAGCAGCATAGGCAGCAACTGTTTCGCGTCCAAGCTCACTCATCATGGAGCAAATATTGATGATTTTACCATGTCCTTTTTGGATCATTCCAGGTAATACCGCTTTTGATACGATAAAGGGAGCATTCAAATCAATATCAATAACTTGTCGAAAATCTGCAGCGCTCATCTCTAGCATAGGGGTGCGTTTTATAATACCTGCGTTGTTAACTAGAATATCAATTACCCCAACATCTTGAGAAATTTTGTCCACCATTTCGTTGATTCCATCTTCATCTGTAACATCACAAACATAGCCATGGGCCTTAATGCCAAGTTTTTTATAGGCGGAGATGCCTTTGTCAACGAGTTCTTGCTTAATATCATTGAAGACAATAGTTGCTCCAGCTCTAGCAAAAGCAGTTGCTATTGAAAAACCAATGCCGTAAGAAGCGCCTGTTATTAAGGCGACTTTACCTTCTAGTGAAAAGTTGTCTTTTAAGAATTGTTCAGTCATAATATGACCTCCGTAAAAAAATTCAGGAAGTAAACCTGTTTACATGAATAGTAACAAAGTAAACCGGTTTTGTCAACTATAGAGTTCTTCTTCTATAAAACTTGGCAACATATATAACAAAGATTTATCTAGGTTATAATTCTTAAAGATAAAAAAGACATCATTATAAAAAATCAAGTAAACTGCTCAAAAAATATAAAAAAGATGTTGACACCTAAAAATGAAAGCGCTATAATCTGATTATAAAAGTAAACCGGTAAACTCAAGAGGAGAAAATATGATAAAAATTATTATTGTAGCACACGGCAACTTTCCAGATGGTATTTTAAGCTCTTTAGAACTTATTGCTGGGCATCAGGAATATGTTGTTGGTATTAACTTTATTGCAGGCATGTCTTCTAATGATGTTAGAGTTGCTTTGCAAAGAGAGGTTATCGATTTCAAAGAAATTTTAGTATTGACTGATTTGCTAGGTGGGACTCCTTTCAATGTTTCTTCCGCCTTATCAGTAGAATATACAGATAAAAAGATAAAAGTTTTATCGGGCTTGAACCTTTCAATGTTAATGGAAGCTGTTTTATCTAGAACGATGTTTGAACATGTAGATGATCTTGTTGATAAAGTTATAACATCATCTCATGAAGGAATTGTTGATTTTTCTACTTGCCTTGCTACACAAACTGCAGAAGCAACTTTTGAGGGAGGCATTTAATAATGATGAAAATAAAACCGGTCAAGGTTGAGTCAATTGAAAATCCAAAGCGTTTTTTAAACAGTAGATTATTAACTAAGATTGAAGTTGAGGAAGCGATTGAAAAAGCCTTGAAGCAACTTTATATTAATATTGATTACTTTGGTGAAGAGTATCCAACGCCTGCAACATTCAATAATATTTATAAAGTTATGGATAACACAGAATGGACAAATGGTTTTTGGACAGGGTGCTTGTGGTTAGCTTATGAGTATAATCAGGATAAAAAGTTAAAAAACATAGCCCACAAAAATGTATTGTCATTTCTAAATCGTATTAATAATCGTATAGCATTAGATCACCACGACTTAGGATTTCTTTACACACCATCTTGTACAGCAGAATATCGTATCAATGGTGATGTTAAAGCTTTAGAAGCCACTATAAAAGCTGCAGATAAATTGATGGAGCGCTATCAAGAAAAAGGTGGATTTATTCAGGCTTGGGGAGAACTCGGGTATAAGGAACACTATCGCTTAATTATCGATTGCTTACTTAATATCCAACTCTTATTTTTTGCTTATGAACAGACAGGTGATGAAAAGTATAGACAAGTTGCGGTGAATCACTTCTACGCTTCAGCTAACAATGTGGTGCGTGATGATTCTTCTGCTTTTCATACTTTTTATTTCGACCCAGAAACTGGAGAACCGTTAAAAGGTGTCACACGACAGGGTTATAGTGATGAGTCATCTTGGGCAAGAGGGCAAGCATGGGGCATCTACGGTATTCCGCTTAGTTACCGGAAAATGAAAGATTATCAGCAGATTATCCTTTTTAAAGGTATGACAAACTATTTTCTAAATCGTTTACCTGAAGACAAGGTATCCTATTGGGACCTTATTTTTACGGATGGCTCGGGCCAGCCTAGAGATACATCCGCAACAGCAACGGCTGTGTGTGGAATTCATGAGATGCTTAAATATTTACCAGAAGTAGATCCTGATAAAGAGACATACAAATATGCTATGCATACAATGCTTCGTAGTCTGATTGAACAGTATAGTAATAATGAACTTATAGCAGGACGTCCTCTTCTATTGCACGGTGTGTATTCGTGGCATTCAGGTAAAGGAGTAGATGAAGGTAATATTTGGGGAGATTATTATTACTTAGAAGCCTTAATAAGATTCTATAAAGACTGGGAACTTTATTGGTAAGAGTATTTTACTAACAAAATAAACAATAAATAATAGAAAACGAGGAGGTCAGAAATGGCAGCAGGACCAAATATTGTAATGACACGTGTTGATGAGCGTCTTATTCATGGACAAGGACAACTTTGGGTGAAATTTTTAAGTTGTAATACTGTTATTGTGGCAAATGATGATGTCTCCAAAGATCATCTTCAACAAACGTTAATGAAGACGGTGGTGCCAGAATCAATAGCATTGCGATTTTTTGATATTCAAAAAGTTATTGATATTATTCACAAGGCCAACCCAGCACAGACGATTTTTATAATTGTTAAAGATTTGAAAGATGTCTATAGACTTGTAGCAGGGGGCGTCCCAATTAAAGAGATTAATATTGGAAATATTCATAATGGAGAAGGTAAAGAGCAGGTAAGTCGCTCTATCTTCTTAGGGATGAAGGATAAAGAGATAATTAGAAAATTAAACCAAGAATATCACATTGCATTTAATACTAAAACAACTCCAACAGGTAACGATGGTGCTGTGGAAGTTAATATTTTAGATTATATTTAGTTGGACAAACTTACTATCATATAAAGGAGAAAAATATGGATATTAGTATTCTTCAGGCTGTCTTAATTGGACTGTGGACGGCTTTCTGTTTTAGTGGCATGTTGCTTGGCCTCTATACAAATCGTTGTATCGTTCTCTCTCTAGGCGTTGGTGTTATTTTAGGAGATATTCAAACAGCTTTGGCAGTTGGAGCAATATCTGAACTGGCTTACATGGGATTTGGTGTGGGAGCGGGAGGGACAGTTCCTCCAAACCCAATCGGTCCTGGGATTTTTGGAACTTTGATGGCTATTACAACAGCTGGAACTAAAGGAAAAATCACACCGGAAGCTGCTCTTGCATTATCAACCCCAATTGCAGTTGGTATTCAATTTCTTCAAACAGCAACTTATACTGCTTTTGCAGGGGCGCCTGAAACAGCTAAAAAAGCTTTGCAAGCAGGTAATTTCCGAGGATTTAAAATTGCAGCAAATGGTACAATTTGGGCATTCGCTGGATTGGGATTTGGTTTAGGAGTACTGGGTGCTCTTTCAACGCAAACTTTGACAGATTTATTTGCTCTCATTCCCCCTGTTTTGCTTAATGGTCTAACCTTAGCTGGGAAAATGCTTCCTGCAATTGGTTTTGCGATGATTCTCTCTGTAATGGCTAAAAAAGAACTCATTCCTTATATCCTACTTGGATATGTTCTAGCTGTTTATTTTGGTTTGCCAGTTCTAACTCCAACAGCAAATGGAGACGGAGTTTTAACATCAGTGGCTACTAACAGTGTGCTTGGGGTTCCAACTATCGGGGTAGCTATAATTGCAACAATATTTGCTTTGCTTGATATTTTCAGAAAACCAGCTGCACCTACTAAAGAAACTAAGACAGAAGGAGACAACCAAGATGACTGGATCTAAAAAATTAGCAAAAAGTGATTACACTAAAACAGCTTTACGTGCCTTTTATTTACAAAATGGCTTTAATTACAGTAACTATCAAGGTCTTGGTTATGCTAATGTCATATATCCAGCTCTCAAAAAATATTATGGAGATGACAAAAAAGCTTTAGCGGGAGCTCTAGAAGAAAATGTGGAGTTTTACAATACAAACCCTCATTTCTTACCTTTTGTAACTAGCTTACATTTAGCAATGCTTGATAATGAGCGGCCAGAAGAAGAAATTCGCGGTATTAAGATGGCGCTTATGGGGCCTCTTGCAGGTATCGGTGATTCTTTATCACAATTTTGCTTAGCACCCTTGTTCTCAACGATTGCAGCCTCTTTAGCGACAGATGGTTTGGTGATGGGACCGATTCTGTTCTTTGTGGCTATGAATACTATTTTAACGGGAATTAAATTAGTTACTGGCATGTATGGTTATCGTCTTGGGACCAGTTTTATTGATAAATTGAGTGAACAAATGTCAGTTATCTCACGGGCAGCTAATATCGTTGGTGTAACGGTCATCTCAAGTTTAGCTGCAACACAAGTTAAGCTTACAATCCCTTACACTTTTGCTCCAGAAAAAGTAACTAGTACAACGCAAAAGATTGTTACTGTCCAAGGTATGCTTGATAAAATTGCACCAGCTCTACTTCCAGCACTCTACACTTTCCTTATGTTTTACCTTATTAAAAATAAAAAATGGACAACTTATAAGTTAGTTATCCTTACAGTTATTATTGGTATCCTTGGTAGCTGGTTAGGTATTTTAGCTTAATAAAATTTTGATAAATAAGGATTATGACATATCAATGACATAGTCCTTTTTATATCGGACGAGGACGTTTTGTAAAAAAATGAAAGATCGCTTATATAATAAATTCAAGGATTTTGATAGGGAATTTTGTCAAAAGTATATTAAAACATACCAATCTAATGCCTATCAAGAAATGAAAGCCTCTGTTAATTTGATGATGAGGAACACTTTTGTATTTAATGATAATTGGGATATGGAACCTTGTTCTAAAGCATATTGTCTTGATCCTTTGGAGTGGGATAAGCCAGTAACAGATGATCCAGAATGGTTGTATATGCTAAATCGTCAAACTTATCTTTTTAAATTCCTGGTGGTCTACATTGTTGAAGGCGATAAGTCTTACCTTAGACAAATGAAATATTTTATGTACCATTGGATTGATTGTCAATTTACACTAAAGCCAGAAGGGGCGGTAAGTCGTACTATTGACACTGGGATACGTTGCATGTCATGGCTCAAAGTTTTGATTTTTTTAGATTATTTTGGATTAATAACAGAAACTAAAAAAATTAAACTATTAACTAGTTTACGGGAGCAGATAACTTATATGAGGGACTATTATCGTGAAAAAGATAGTCTAAGTAACTGGGGAATTTTACAAACAACAGCAATATTGGCGTGTTTATACTATTATGAAGATGAATTAAATCTACCTGAAATTCAGAGTTTTGCTGAAGAAGAATTATTACTTCAAATCAAGCTTCAAATTTTAGATGACGGGAGCCAGTATGAACAATCAATTATGTATCATGTAGAAGTCTTGAAGTCCTTAATGGAACTAGTTATCCTTGCGCCTAAATATTATCTACCATTAGAAGAAACTATTGAAAAAATGGTTACCTATCTAATTGCTATGACTGGTCCGGATTATTGTCAACTAGCTATAGGGGACAGTGATGTGACCGATACTCGTGATATTCTAACTTTGGCAACACTTGTGTTGAAATCTTCTAAAACAAAATCATTTTCTTTTGATAATGTTAATTTAGAAACTTTACTTTTGTTTGGGAAGCCATCAATTTATCTTTTTGAAGAAATACCGCGTGCGACAATAGGAGAGTCTGCTTATCTTTTTCCAGATTCTGGTCATGTGTGTTTACGTGATGATAGGCGTTATATATTTTTTAAGAACGGTCCATTTGGTAGCGCTCATACTCATAGTGATAATAATAGTGTTTGTCTCTATGATAAAAAGAAACCTATTTTCATTGATGCAGGAAGATATACTTACAAAGAAGAACAACTAAGGTATGATTTTAAACGTTCGACTAGTCATTCAACATGTACCCTTGATGGGCAACCCTTAGAAATGATCAAGGACTCTTGGACATACAATTCTTATCCAAAATGTGACTATTGTCAGTTGACTTCAAAGGATAGGTACCATTTAGTCGAAGGACAACTACATGTCCAAAGAGCTTCTGATATCTATTACCATAAGCGATGGTTGTTAACTTTACCGCAGGCCATTACCTTAGTTATTGATAAGGTGAGTTGTCCAGGAGAGCATGTCTTAACAAATCAATATATTTTAGATGATCAGGTCATTTATGAAAATGGGTTTGTTAATGACTTGAAATTAGTAAGTCCTACGACCTTTAATCTAGAAGATTGCCTTATTTCTAAGCGGTATAATCAATTGACAGAAAGTCATAAATTAGTTAAGAAAATAAAATTTGTTGATGAGGTGATGGATTATACCTTGATAGTTGATCGGAACTGTCAGGTGAAATGTGTTCCTTTAGTGCAAACGAACAGTCATAAGGAACTAAGTAATAGCATTGCATTTGATATTAGGTCTCAAGACTTTCATTATTTAATTGGAGTGCTTATGGATGATATTATCTTTGGGGATAAACTCTATTTGATGCAAGGGATAAAATGCAAAGGAAAAGTCATTGTATATGATAAAAATAATGGCAAAATGAGTCGTTTAAAAAATTAAGAGGGCTATTATTATGCTATACTAGTACTATATTAACCATAAAAAAATAAAATTAGTAAAATTAGAAAGGAGGTTTGTTATGTCTAAAAAAATGACCATTAATGACATCGCTCAATTATCAAAAACTTCCAAAACAACGGTTTCTTTTTTCTTGAATCAAAAATTTGAAAAAATGTCGGATGAGACGAGGCAACGTATTCAAGAGGTGATTGATGAAACAGGTTATAGACCAAGTACGATAGCAAGAAGTCTAAATTCTAAAAAAACAAAACTACTAGGTGTCTTAATTGGAGATATAACAAACACATTTTCAAATCAAATTGTAAAAGGAATTGAGCACATCACCAAACAAAAAGGCTATCAAATTATTGTGGGTAATAGTAATTACGATGCCAAAAGTGAAGAAGATTATATTGAAAATATGTTAAATTTAGGTGTTGATGGTTTCATTATTCAGCCTACATCAAATTTTCGAAAGTATTCTCGTATTTTAAAAGAAAAAAAGAAACCAATGGTATTTTTTGATAGTCAACTTTATGAACATAAGACGAGTTGGGTTAAGGCTAATAACTATGATGCTGTTTATGATATGACACAGGAGTGTCTAAATCGAGGGTATAAAAAGTTTATTATGATTACTGGTGATACGAGCTTGCTTAGTACACGTATTGAGAGAGCTTCGGGATTCATGGATGCTTTAAAGGACAATGGTTTCGGTTATGACACTTTGGTGATTGAAGATGATGATCATTCAAAAAGTGATATAGAAGACTTTCTAAAAGCGGTAGTTCCAGATAAGGAGGAGACATTAGTATTTGCACCAAATTGTTGGGCTTTACCAATGGTTTTTACTGCCATGAAGAATCTCAATTTTGATATGCCACGAGTTGGTTTAGTTGGGTTTGACAATATTGAATGGACAGACTTTTCATCTCCTAAAGTGTCAACAATTGTCCAGCCGGCTTATGAAGAAGGTGAACAAGTAGCACAGATTTTGATTAATCGTATTGAAGGAGATGACTCCGTCGATAACCAACAGATTGTAGATTGCCAGATGTTTTGGAAAGAGTCGACTTTTTAAAAAAGATTTCTTATTTTATTTGCTATTAAAAAATAAAACCTAGAGAAAATTATCTCTAGGTTATTTGTCCTTATTCTAAAATAAGTAAGCCTTCTTTGACAGCGAAAGGATTTTTCTCATTGATACGGTCGTAAAACATAATACCATCAATGTGGTCAATTTCATGTTGAACAACAATAGAGTTGTAACCTTTTAATTTGAGTCGATGTTTTTCACCAGTTTTGTCGAAATATTCAATAGTTACACGCGCGTGGCGGACGACATAGCCAGGTACTTCACGATCTACTGATAGGCATCCCTCCCCGTCAGATAAAGCAGCATCTTGAACAGAATGCGATACAACTTTAGGGTTGTACATTACTTCTTGGAGGCTATAAGCTTCTTTAGGTGGATTTCCTTGAGCATCCTCAACGTTTGGAACAAGGACGGCAATGATGCGTTTTGAGATGTCTAATTGTGGTGCGGCTAAACCAACACCACCACGTAAGCCTAGCTTCTCAGCCATAATTGGATCTTGAGAGTGTTTTAAAAATTGCATCATTTTTTCTCCGAGAATTTCTTCTTTCTCAGAAAGTGGGAATGTGACTTCTTCAGCCACTTTGCGAAGGGTTGGATTGCCTTCACGGATAATGTCATTCATGTCAATTAAATGACTAGCTTTTACTAATTTATCAATAGCAGACATATTTTCTCCTAACTGTATTCTCTGATTTAGTTTAGCATAAAATAATTAAATGATAAAGCTACGCTTCATGGCTGAATATTTAATGATTCTAGTGCGAAACGATTTTTGATAAAGTATTTTGGTTTTTCTTTTTGGATAAGGCCTTCTTTGACCATATCGTGGATAACTCTTAATAAATGACGATAACTGACGCCAAACGAATCAGCTAAACTACTTAACTCAAGTTGAAAGTAACCTTGTTCTTCAATTGCTAAAATATGACTTGCAAGTAACTCTTTGACGGTATACCCTAGATTAGTAGACGCTTTGATGTTTTGATCATGAAAAGCCTGAGCTAGCTCTTGACTAAGTTTTAGGAGGAAAGTTGCGTCTGTTAACAGTTTCTCTTTCCGTCCTTTAAGTGATAATTGAATGACTGTAAGATCCTCTAAGGCAATAACAGATGATACAATTTGTCTATTAGTCAAAAGTTCAATATCACCAATCAGTGTTGGTTTTGTTTTAATATCTAAAATATGTTCTTTGCCGTTAAAGAGTCGACGTACAATTTTAAAACGTCCCTTGACGATGTAGTGCAAGTATTCTAATTGTTCTCCCTGTTTACAGACGGATTGGCCGGCAATTAGGGTGATTACTTGTAAATCCTTGAAATAATGTTTTGGAAAGATAGTCTCCAAACAGTAGTCTTGGCAGTAGTTTTCTATATCCATGTATTGACTCCCTATTTGAGATAGTTTTAGGACATATGTCATATATTTCTAGTTTAATATTGATTATACTTTATTTATCTAAAAAAAGACATCAGAAAGAGGTATTGTCACTTGAAAATCTTTATGGAGAAGCTAAGTTTACTCTCTTTATCACTTATCTTGCTATCAACTTTTTCGACATCACCAGCCCTACCACAAATGATATCTTATTATAGAGATAAGGGCTTACCATCACCCCAAGTTGAATTATTGTTTTCAATTCCTTCGATGGCTATTATCTTCATCTTGCTTATCACACCTTGGTTAAGTAAAAAACTTTCTGAGAAACATATGATTATCTTTGGGCTATTGCTAACAGCATTAGGGGGAGGATTGCCGGTTGTCAGTCAGAACTACCTTTTAGTATTTGTATCGCGTCTTTTATTGGGGAGTGGTATTGGTTTTATTAATGCTAGGGCCATTAGTGTGATTAGTGAATATTATCAAGGCAAAGAAAGAAGAAAACTCTTAGGATTAAGGGGGTCCTTTGAAGTTTTAGGAAATGCTGGTTTGACAGCTTTAGTTGGGCTGTTGTTGACTTTTGGTTGGTCCAAATCATTTATGATTTATTTTTTAGCTTTACCAATCTTAGTTCTATATCTTGTTTTTGCGCCTAAGAAAGTGGTGAAAGATACAAATGACAAGATTAAAACTAAAGGTCAAAAAATCCCTAAAGCTGATTTAACTTATATTGTCGCCTTAGCTATTTTAGCAGGATTTGTCATAACTATAAATACTGGGATTAATCTTAGGATACCTCTGCTAGTAGTAGAATTTGGTTTGGGTACGCCAGCTCAAGCTAGTCTTGTTCTTAGTGCGATGATGCTTATGGGAATAATAGCAGGTATGAGTTTTGGTCAGTTGATAGCTATGTTTCATAAACAATTAATTCCAATCTGCCTCGTCTTATTTTCTTTAACATTGCTTGGAGTTGGATTGCCTTCTAATCTAATGGTACTAACAATTAGTGCGATGGCATCAGGTTTCCTTTACAGCCTGATGGTCACTGCTGTGTTTAGCCTAGTAGCAGACCGTGTTGAATATTCGTTGGTTGGTTCTGCAACGACATTAGTTTTAGTATTTTGTAATATTGGTGGAGCTAGTGCGGCTATTCTTCTGTCTTGTTTTGATCATTTACTAGGACAAATAAATGCAGTTTTCTATGTTTATGCTATTTTAAGTTTAGCAGTTGGTATGATTTATTTCTTTAAACGCCTATTTTTTAAGAAAATGTAGTGTATATTAACTAAAAAGGGCTTGACAATCATTGTCAAGCTCTCTTCATTTTTCTTCTTCTGGGTAGGTAAATCCCCATTCTTGACGTAGCTGTGTCATGATATCCATAACGTCTTTGGTATAGTTTAAGTACATGTGGTTAGTTTTTCCTGAAACGGCTTCTTCCATATCAGCTACCTCATATTGGAGGGCATTTTCAGTTTTGCCAGCTTCGAGAATATCTTGATGCCCATCCTCAGTATAAGTAATAACTGCCTTTTGTCCTCGCGGATATTCAAAAAGTTCAATGTAGCCTTTATCGTAAGCGATAGTTGCTCGTTTAGGTTGTTTTGCATGTAAACTAAGGCTGACAGTCGCCATCTCATTTGCAGGATTGGTTAGTAGGATACCAACTTGTTCATCAACTCCTGTTGGTGCAAATGTAACTTGAGAGGTAATGTTGTGAGGTGCTTCTGACATAAACCAGCGAATACAAGAAAGTGCATAAACACCAATGTCCAGCAAAGCACCGCCTGCTAGGTCACGACTGAAAAAACGGTTAGTCATATCATATTCTTTATAACTTCCGAAATTCATTTGAATCATTTTTAACGGTCCTAATTTTCCACTATCAACTAATGTTTTTAATTGGCGATAAATTGGCATATGAAAAATAGTCATGGCTTCAGCTAAGACAACATGGTTAGTTTCGGCTAAATCTATGGCTTCTTTAAGTTCAGTGCTGTTTAAAGTAATAGATTTTTCGCAAAGAACGTGCTTACCATTTGCTAAAGCCTTTCGTAAAAATGAGATGTGAGTATTGTGGGGAGTAGAGATATAAATGATATCCACTTCAGGGTCTTCAAATACTTGATCTATGTGATCATAAACTTTTTGGATACCATATTTGGTAGCAAATTCAAGTCCTTTGTCGTAAGTTCTATTAGCTACAGAATATAATTTTTGTCCACGTGCTTCTAGTGCTTGGGCTAATTCGTTGGCAATAACGCCGGTTCCAAGCGTTGCCCAATTATAATATTTTTCAATCATAACAACCTCCTTGTTGGTTTATAGTATAGCAAAAATAACAAAATGATATTTAGAGAAAGCACCAATATGAGAGTATTTTTAATAGTCAAACTCTGAATTTTCTGTTAGACTGTAAGAGATTACATATGAGATATTAAGGAGAAAATAATGATAAAATATCAAGATGATTTTTACCAAGCGGTTAATGGGGAGTGGGCTAAGACAGCTGTTATTCCTGATGACAAACCAAGGACAGGTGGTTTTTCTGATCTTGCTGATGACATTGAAGCATTAATGCTGTCAACGACAGATAAGTGGCTGGCTGATGAAAATAAACCAAGTGATACGATTTTAAATCATTTTATTGCTTTTCATAAAATGACAGCTGATTATCAAAAACGTGAAGAGGTAGGAGTATCACCAGTATTACCATTAATTGAAGAATATAAAGGCCTACAATCTTTCTCTGAGTTTGCATCAAAAGTTGCAGAATATGAACTAGAGGGTAAACCAAATGAATTTCCATTTGGTGTGGCTCCTGACTTTATGAATGCTCAATTGAATGTACTTTGGGCTGAAGCGCCTGGGATTATTTTACCAGATACAACTTATTATAGTGAAGATAATGAAAAAGGAAAGGAACTCCTTGCTTTTTGGCGTAAAAGTCAAGAAGACCTACTGCCTTTGTTTGGCCTTTCAGAACAGGAAATTAAAGATATCTTGGATAAGGTTTTAGCATTGGATGCAAAATTGGCACAATATGTCTTATCTCGCGAAGAGAGTTCGGAATATGTTAAACTTTACCATCCTTATAACTGGGAAGATTTCACAAAATTAGCACCTGAACTTCCATTAGATGCTATTTTCCAAAAGATATTAGGACAAAAACCAGATAAAGTTATTGTTCCTGAAGAACGTTTCTGGACAGAATTTGCATCTGACTATTACTCAGAATCTAATTGGGAATTATTAAAGGCAGATCTTATTTTATCAGCTGCGAATGCCTATAATGCTTACTTAACTGATGATATTCGTATCAAATCGGGAGTTTACAGTCGAGCTTTATCAGGCACACCACAAGCAATGGATAAGAAAAAAGCAGCTTACTACCTTGCTTCAGGACCTTACAATCAAGCTCTAGGTTTGTGGTATGCAGGAGAAAAATTCTCTCCAGAAGCTAAAGCTGATGTTGAGCATAAGATTGCAACGATGATTGATGTCTATAAGTCACGCTTAGAAAAGGCGGATTGGCTTGCACAGTCAACGCGAGAAAAAGCTATTATGAAACTTAATGTTATCACACCACATATTGGATACCCTGAGAAACTACCAGAGACTTATACTAAAAAAATCATTGATCCTAAACTATCGCTTGTCGAAAATGCTACTAATTTAGACAAAATTTCAATAGCCTATGGTTGGAGTAAATGGAATAAACCAGTTGATAGAAGTGAATGGCATATGCCTGCCCACATGGTCAATGCGTATTATGATCCACAACAAAACCAAATTGTCTTCCCAGCAGCCATTTTACAAGAACCATTTTATGCTTTAGAGCAAAGTTCATCAGCAAATTATGGGGGAATTGGTGCAGTGATTGCACATGAAATATCACACGCTTTTGACACTAATGGAGCTTCATTTGATGAACATGGAAGTTTGAATAATTGGTGGACTGATGAAGATTTTGAAGCTTTCAAAAAACTTACAGATAAAGTAGTTGAGCAGTTTGATGGACTGGAATCTTATGGCGCAAAAGTCAATGGTAAACTAACAGTATCAGAAAATGTTGCAGATTTAGGTGGAGTTGCTTGTGCTTTAGAAGCTGCGCAGCGTGAGTCAGATTTTTCAGCGAGGGATTTCTTTATTAACTTTGCGACAATTTGGCGTATGAAGGCACGTGATGAGTATATGCAAATGTTAGCTAGTGTAGATGTTCACGCCCCAGCACAATGGCGAACTAATATTACAGTAACGAATTTTGAAGAATTCCATAAAGAGTTTGATGTTAAAGATGGTGATAACATGTGGCGTCCAGTTGAAAAACGTGTTATTATTTGGTAACTCTAAATGATAAACTCCCGTTACTCAGATGAGTAGCAGGAGTATTTTTTTATTCTTTTATAGATAGAGATAATGTAGTAGTGTCAACGCTTAGCTCAGCTCCAATAGTCACTGTCAAAAGAGGTTGGGTGTGCGCAAAATCCATATCATAAATAACAGGAATTTCCTTGAAAATAGCATGTTTTGAAAGGATATATTCAAAGACTTGTGGAGTCATGCCGCATTCTTTAGGAAAGCGCCCCATAAGAATAGCTTGTGGATGAGGATAAGCTTGTAAAATTGCAGCAAGGTTGCGGTCAAATTCATAAAAATTACTTTCCTCAGCCTCTTCAATCAAGAGGACATAGCGTTCAATTTTCGGTGCATAAGGAGTACCTCGAAGTAGGCCAAACGTAGAGAGATTACCTCCGATAATCGTACCGGAAGCTTTTCCGTGATTATAAATTTTCCATTCTGTTGGGAAAAATTGGCGTGGTTTGCTGGGATCATACCAGGGATCACTAGACCATTCTTCACTAGGCCAAAGTTCATAGTGGTTTTCTGTCATGGCAGTAAGCCAAGCTTGTGTTTGGTAAGGTTGACCTTCCTTCATTTTGAAAGAAGAATAAGCAGGGCCCATGTAAGTTTGGATTTTTGCTTTGGCAAAAATAGCATTAAGGAAGGCCGTTGAATCTGAGTAACCACAAATTATTTTGGGATTCTTAGAGATTAAATCATAATCTAAATATGGTAAAAGCTCGTTGGAATTGAATCCGCCAATGGTTGCTAATATGGCATCAACAGAAGGGTCGGCAAATGCTTCATGTAAATCTTCTACACGGCTAGCAATCGAAGCAGAATAGAGGATATCATTTTCTAGATAGTGCTTAGAGAATGACACTTGAAATCCCAGCTTTTCTAGTACTTCTTTGGCTAATAGGTTAGCCTCAAAACCACCCAGACGCTCAATGGAAGAAGAGGGACTAAGAACACGAATGTGGCTGCCTTTTGTTAATTTTTTCATTGGTTAACCTCCTATTTAAATTGTTGTTAGTCTACCACATATGGAGATAATGAGCAACGATATTCTTAAAATCTATCAATTTAAGAAATGCGTGTTATACTAGAGATAGCCGATGAAAGAAAAAATACTTATTATTAATAATTTGGTCATTAAATAGGAGGTCATGATGTCTCAATTATCTTTGGAAGAACAATTGAATCGACTAAAAGATAAATACCTTTCTTCTAAAAATCAAGAATTTTCAAATGTTCACTGAAGTAAAGTAAAGAAGAAAAAGAAGAAATTAATAATACTTGAAAAAGAAAGATGTCGCTGTCGATTGGAGAGAGAAGATACTAAAAAAATCGATGATAAAATTGAGAAATTGAAGAAAGAATTGATAGATGTTATGAAGGAGGAATAATATGGAAGAAACTATTCTAATAGTCAGCTTTCTCCTGTTTTTGATTTTATCTAATGTTATCAATAGGATATTTCCTAAATTACCATTACCATTTATCCAGTTGGTCTTTGGGATTCTCTCTGGCTTAGTTTTTCATAAGTCACAAGTCCATATCGATCCTGAGTTATTCCTTGCCTTTGTTATTGCTCCTTTGAACTTTAGGGAAGGTCAAGAAAGTGATATTGGTAGTTTTATAAAGTATCGGGCTATTATTCTTTACTTAATCTTACCAACGGTATTTTTAACAGCTATTGTCGTTGGTTATGTAGCAGGGCACCTTTTGCCAGTTAGTTTACCACTTGCGGCATGCTTTGCGCTTGGAGCAGCCTTAGGCCCAACAGATGCCGTTGCCTTTATATCGATTGCTAAGAGGTTTCAATTTCCTAAACGGGCAGAAAATATCCTCAAATTGGAAGGTCTTTTAAATGACGCTAGTGGTCTAGTTTCCTTCCAGTTTGCTTTAACAGCCCTTGTAACAGGTTATTTCTCCTTAGCAAAAGCTAGTCTCAAGTTAGCATTGGCCATAATGGGTGGTTTTTTAATTGGCTTGCTTTTTGCTTTTCTAATGAGGTTATGTCTCACTGTCCTAGAGAAATTTGATGCTGCTGATGTTACAGGGGCTCTACTTTTGGAATTAACCTTACCTTTTGTTGCTTATTTCGTTGCTGATTTGTTGGGATTTTCAGCTATTATTGCGGTGGTAGTGGCAGGAGTAATGCAAGCAAATCGTTTGAAAAAAGTGACTCTCTTTGATGCTCAAGTAGATCGCGTTACCTCTGTTATTTGGGAAACCTTAAATTTTATTTTAAATGGTTTAGTTTTCTTAATATTTGGAAGAGAACTGACACGTATCATTGGTCCTCTTTTAACAAGTAACGCTTATAGTAATTTTGATCTTATTAGTATTGTTGTTTTAGTTACTTGCACACTTTTTCTAGTTCGCTTTCTAGCAGTTTCTTGCTTTTATGCTTGGAGATCTTTCAAATACCATAAATCATTTAAAAAGTATTGGAGAGAGATTCAACTGTTGACTTTTTCAGGAGTTAAAGGAAGTGTTTCCATAGCAACAATACTCTTATTACCCAAGCACTCAGTCATAGGAGAGTTGGGGTATAGTTTGATTCTTTTCACTGTTGGTGCAGTAACGCTAATGAGTTTTTTAACGGGACTTTTAGTATTACCAAAGTTAGCGCCTCCCTTACAGGTGAAAGATGATTATTTAATACGTCTATCGATTTTAACAAAAGTATTATCTGTCTTAGAAGAAGATGGTAAGAGTTCTGAAAATCAAGCTTCATTTTATGCAGTTATAGATAATTATAATAGCCGTATTCGTCATCTCATTTTAGAACAAGAATCTAGTGACATTAAGAAGGACTTAGCTGAATTGCAACTGATGATGCTTAGTATAGAAAGCGATGGACTTGAAGCTGCTTATCGTTATGGCAATATTTCTATCAAAGAATATCGTATTTACCAACGTTATTTAAAATACTTAGAACGCCAAGTTAATCGTAGCTTTGTGTCAAATATCACTTATAGTTTAACGATTCTTATGCGTGTTATTCGTGGTATTGTTCATGAGTTTTTAACATTTGGACAAGGAATACGAAATCGGAAAAAACATTTCAAAAACAGGAAACGGTTGTTAGCAGAAGTCAATCGTCAGCACTTAACAGATTTGTACTTATCAAATAATGACCTCATTTTAGAAACGCTAGAAGATATGGAAGGTTATTATAATGCAACTTTGATAGATTTCTTACAAAATGAACGCATTCGAGACGCAGAATTAATTAAATCAGGTTTATTTGTAGAACGTGTCATTGCACGCATAACGCCAGATATTTTAAATGAAACCCTAAGAGGATATTACTTGGAACGCAGAACAATCTCTGAATTTGAAAGGGACGGTTTAATTAGTTCTAAAGAGTCTCAAATTTTAAGGGATAATGTCAATGAATTAGAAAGCTATTCATTAAGAGATAGTCAATCTTCTATACCTTATCAATTATTGGATTTAAAAAAATAATTCTGATAACAAAAAAATCAACGAACAATCGTTGATTTTTTGTTATCTTTGGATAAAATCTTTTATATTTAAGGCGGTAGACGGATTTGAACCGACGATCAAGCTTTTGCAGAGCCGTGCCTTACCACTTGGCTATACCGCCATAACAGATAATATTCTATCGAAAAAAAAAAGATTCGTCAAGCCTCTTTCGTAAAATAGCCAATTTTAGCCCTTAAACTTCCTCATATTACCCAAAAAAAGAGATTGATACCCATTGTATCAATCTCTTTTAGATTATTGTCTGATTAAATAATCAAATGCGCCAATGGCAGCTGTGGCACCAGACCCCATGGAAATAATGATTTGCTTGTAGGCAGCATCTGTACAGTCACCTGCAGCAAAAATACCAGGGATATTTGTTGAGCCAAATTTATCAACGACAATTTCTTGACGTTCATTGAGTTCAATGCCGCTATCCTTGAGCCAAGATGTACTTGGTACAAGACCAATTTGTACAAAAACACCTTCTAAATCAATGTGTTTTTCTTCGTTTGTATCACGATCGGTATAGTTTAAACCAGTGACATGATCTTCACCAACGATATCTTTAGTAGCAACATTCTTAAGAATAGTTAAATTGTCAGTTTTAGCTGCTCGTTCTTGCAGTACTTGGTCTGCTTTGAGCTCAGGTAAGAATTCTAGGACTGTAACATGTTTAGTGACACCGGCTAGATCTAAAGCAGCTTCCATACCTGAATTACCACCACCTATAACAGCAACATCTTTTCCTTCGAAAAGAGGGCCATCACAATGTGGACAGTAAGTAACACCTTTATTGCGGAATTCTTCCTCGCCAGGAACGTTGATATTTCGCCACTTAGCACCCAGAGCTAGGATAGCAGTTTTAGCTTGTAAAATAGCTCCGTTAGCCAGTGTTACCTCAACTAATTCTTTTTTCTCAATGCCAGTTGCTAATTGACTCTTGATAATATCAATATCGTAAGATTTGGTATGCTCTTCAATTTGAGCCATTAATTTAGGGCCTTCTGTGTACAGTGTACCAATCATGTTCTCAATACCAACTGTTTCGATAACTTGTCCACCAAAAGTTTCTGCTAAAATACCTGTTTTTAACCCTTTACGGGCGGCATAAATTGCAGCACTGTTACCTGCAGGACCACCACCAATAACTAGAACATCATAGACACCTTTGTCAGCAAATGCTTCAGCATCAAGAGGTCCATCTAGTTGTTCTAAAAGCTGTTCAATTGTAGCACGGCCAGAAGTAAATTCTTCTTGGTCCTTATAAACAGTAGGAACAGACATGATACCTTTTGATTTGACTTCGTCTTGATACATGCCTCCTTCAATCATAGTATGAGTGATATTCGGATTCAAAACAGCCATTATATTAAAGGCTTGAACGACATCTGGACAATTATGGCAAGTTAATGAAACATAAGTTTCTAGATTGATAGTTTTCTCAATCCCCTTAATTCGTTTGATAATATCTTCATCAACTTTTGGTGCGCGACCAGAGACTTGCAACAAAGCTAAAATGAAAGATGTGAATTCATGCCCCATTGGCAAGCCTGAAAAAATAACGCGACTTTCATGCCCTTTTTTTGCAATTCCAAAACTAGGTTGACGTTTTAAATGTGTTGATTCAAGGCTGATGCGATCAGACATAGCGACAATTTCATCTAGAAAATCCTTTACTTTTTGAGAATTATCGTTATCTCCTAAATCAGCTTGTAATACAATATCAGATTCTAGCAAATCTAAATATTGCGCTAATTGAGCCTTGATTTCTTTATCTAAGACCATGGATTACCTCCTGGTTATTAAATTTTACCTACAAGGTCTAAACTAGGAGTTAAAGTTTCAGCTCCTTCTTTCCATTTAGCTGGACAAACTTCACCTGTATGTTGGCGGATGTATTGAGCAGCACGGACTTTATCAATGAGAGTACTTGCATCACGTCCGATGCCATCAGCATTAATTTCCATCATTTGGATGACACCGTCTGGATCAATGATAAATGTACCACGTTGTGCTAGACCATCTTGTCCAAGGACATCAAAACCTTGTGAAATAAGGTGTGAAGGGTCACCAATCATAGGATATGTGATAGTACCAACGACATCTGAGTCATCATGCCATGCTTTATGAACAAAATGAGTATCAGTAGAGACAGAATAAACTTCTACATCAAGAGATTTAAGTGTTTCGTATTGCTCTTGAAGGTCACCAAGTTCAGTTGGGCAAACAAATGAAAAGTCTGCTGGGTAGAAACAAAAAACTGCCCATTTTCCTTTAACGTCTTCATTTGTAACAGTGATGAATTTTTCATCGTGATAAGCTTGAGCTGAAAATTCAATAATTTCTTTTCCGACTAATGACATAATAATGTCCTCCTTTATTTTTTAATAGCCTAATTATAAACGAAATACTTTTAAATCTCCAATAAAAACGTTTACATTTTTCTAAGAAAAGTATGATTTTTCTAATAGAGTAGAAGATTTTATAGCTTGTCAAATCTAACTTTTTTTGATAAACTATTATAGTTGCTTAAAGTGACAAATACTCATCTTAGATCAATTGTGGTCTTGTTGCCGAAAGGTTAGGCTGCAAGTCGAAGTCTGAGAGAGGAAAAAACATTTTTAAAGGAGAACTTACTCATGGCAGTAATTTCAATGAAACAACTTCTTGAGGCTGGTGTTCACTTTGGTCACCAAACTCGTCGCTGGAACCCTAAGATGGCTAAGTACATCTTCACAGAACGTAATGGTATCCACGTTATCGACCTTCAACAAACTGTAAAATTAGCTGACCAAGCTTACGAATTTGTTCGTGATGCTGCAGCAAACGATGCAGTTATCTTGTTTGTTGGTACTAAGAAACAAGCAGCTGAAGCTGTTGCTGAAGAAGCTAAACGTGCTGGTCAATACTTCATTAACCACCGTTGGTTAGGTGGAACTCTTACTAACTGGGGAACTATCCAAAAACGTATTGCTCGTTTGAAAGAAATCAAACGTATGGAAGAAGAAGGAACTTTTGAACTTCTTCCTAAGAAAGAAGTTGCATTGTTAAACAAACAACGTGCACGTCTTGAAAAATTCTTGGGTGGTATCGAAGATATGCCACGCATCCCAGATGTAATGTATGTTGTTGACCCACATAAAGAGCAAATCGCTGTTAAAGAAGCTAAAAAACTTGGTATTCCAGTTGTAGCTATGGTTGACACTAACGCTGATCCAGATGATATCGATGTTATCATCCCAGCAAACGATGACGCTATTCGCGCCGTTAAATTAATTACTTCTAAATTAGCTGATGCAGTTATTGAAGGTCGTCAAGGTGAAGATGCTGACGTTGACTTCGCTCAAGAAGCACAAGCAGATTCAATTGAAGAAATCGTTGAAGTAGTTGAAGGATCAAACAACGACTAATATTTAATTTATTGTAAATCCTAAAACGGGGCAGATGCAAACCGCTCTGTCTCGTTTTTTTAATCATTATTTGAAATTAAGAGGAGAACGAAAATGGCAGAAATCACAGCTAAACTTGTAAAAGAATTGCGTGAAAAATCAGGTGCAGGCGTTATGGACGCTAAAAAAGCATTAGTAGAAACTGATGGTGACCTTGATAAAGCGATTGAATTACTTCGCGAAAAAGGTATGGCTAAAGCAGCTAAAAAAGCAGACCGTGTTGCTGCTGAAGGTTTAACAGGTGTTTATGTTGATGGTAACGTTGCAGCAGTTATTGAAGTTAACGCTGAGACTGACTTTGTTGCTAAAAACGACCAATTTGTAACATTAGTTAATGAAACTGCTAAAGTTATTGCAGAAGGACGTCCTTCAAACAATGAAGAAGCACTTGCTTTAACAATGCCTTCAGGTGAAACTTTAGAACAAGCATTTGTAACTGCAACTGCTACAATTGGTGAAAAAATTTCATTCCGTCGCTTCGCTTTAGTTGAAAAGACTGATGAGCAACATTTTGGTGCATACCAACATAATGGTGGACGTATCGGAGTAATTACTGTTGTTGAAGGTGGCGACGATGCACTTGCTAAACAAGTATCAATGCACGTTGCAGCTATGAAGCCAACTGTTCTTTCATATACTGAACTTGATGCACAATTTGTTCATGATGAATTAGCACAGTTGAACCACAAAATTGAGCAAGACAACGAGAGTCGTGCTATGGTTAACAAACCAGCTCTTCCATTCCTTAAATATGGATCAAAAGCTCAATTGACTGATGAAGTTATTGCCCAAGCAGAAGAAGACATCAAAGCAGAATTAGCTGCAGAAGGTAAACCAGAAAAAATCTGGGATAAAATCGTTCCAGGTAAAATGGATCGTTTCATGCTTGACAACACTAAAGTTGACCAAGAGTACACACTCCTTGCTCAAGTTTACATCATGGATGATAGCAAAACAGTTGAAGCTTATCTTGAGTCAGTAAATGCTAAAGCAGTTGCTTTCGTACGTTTTGAAGTTGGAGAAGGTATTGAGAAAGCTTCTAACGACTTTGAAGCAGAAGTTGCAGCTACAATGGCAGCAGCACTTGAAAAATAATTAACACTCGCTTTATATTAGACTTCCTGCGAAACAAAATATGGTACAA
>NZ_KV806602.1:0-25600 GCF_001811765.1 Streptococcus sp. HMSC076H09
AGGGTCGCGTGTTCAAGTCATGTAGCCGGCATTAACTTTATATTTTAGAAGTTATTTTGGGCGCGTAGCTCAGGTGGTTAGAGCGCACGCCTGATAAGCGTGAGGTCGGTGGTTCGAGTCCACTCGTGCCCATCAAGAATATGGTCCGTTGGTCAAGGGGTTAAGACACCGCCTTTTCACGGCGGTAACACGGGTTCGAATCCCGTACGGACTATTCTTAAAAAAGTAGAAAGATCACTTTCTACTTTTTTTATTTTAAGTATATATTTTTGCAATAGTATTGTAATTAAATTTGATATTAATAAAAACACACTATTTAGTGTGTTAGTTAGCGCTTTTTCAATTCAAGGTACCGTTTATACCAGATATTGATATATGATGATGAAAAGGGGCCTTTATTCTCATTTATCCATTCTACCAATATTTTTACATTTTCCTTTAATATATAATCAATATCGGTAGGATAGTTCATCTGAGCTTTATGCTGTTCATATTCGTCCACATCTAGTAGTCTTTTTTCACCATCAGCAAATACTTTGACATCAAGGTCATAGTCAATATACTTGAGTGCTTCAGGGTCTAAGATATACGGACTTGCTAGATTACAATAGTAGGAGACACCAGTTTCACGTATCATAGCGATAATGTTAAACCAGTATTTTTTATGAAAGTATACTATTGCAGGCTCTCGTGTCACCCAGCGTCGACCATCATTTTCTGTTACTAAAGTATGATCATTAACACCAATGAGGGCATTTTCGGTTGTTTTTAATACCATGGTGTCACGCCAAGTCCGGTGTAAACTACCATCATGTTTGTAACTTTGAATTGTAATAAAGTCGCCTTCTTTAGGTAATCTCATAGCCTACCAACTTTCTACAATTTATACGTCTGTTATAGTTTATCATAATTTTCTGTAAAATACATCGTCTGAGAGTTATTATCTTATAAATATTCTCTTAAAGCACTTTTGATATCTTCGTACTGGTATCCTTTACGCATTAAGGCATTGATTATACGTTGCTTTAATTCATACTGGTCATATTTTTTTGATAATTTTTGGTATTGTTTATCTAATTCTTTATAAATGAGGTCTTCTTCAAGTTCTTGATCTTTTTCAATTTCAAGGTTTTGAATTACGGTGTGCGCTATCTGATAATCAAATCCTTTTGTAGTTAAGCTCTGCATCAATTTATCTTTTAATGCTTTTAGTGGAAGTTTGCTTTGATATTTTTTATAGAGTTTTTGGCTTATTTTGGAGGCTAAGTCTTGAAAGTTTATAGCTTGAAGTTCAGATTCAATTATTTTACTTTTGATACCTTTTTGCAATAATTTTTGTTTTATCACGTATGGCCCCTTATCGCCAGTATTTAGATTTTGCTGTATGAAAGATTGCACGTAGTTTTTATCGTTTATCCAATTCTCACTTTTTAGATTATCAATAATTTGTGGAATAATTTTAGAATCAATATCATGTTGTTGAAGATATTTAATAACTTCTTTCTCGGTTCTCTGCTTGAAAGAAATATAATAAAGACCTAGATTTTTACCGTATGATAGTTGGGCAAATTTTTTAATATTTTCAAGTTTCTCGGCATTAATTACCATCCCTTTACTTAACATAAAATGAACGATAGTATCTTCTGTTATATATAAATTTTCGGTATTGTCTAGCTCTAGAGTGTAAAGTCTTTTTTTCTTTTCGATTTTGGTTATTTTCATAGTTTTTATTATAGCAAAAATGATAAAATAGTAAAAATGAGTCTTTTTTAAATGTTATGGATTTATAGTATTTTCTTAGTTAGGGAGTAATGAACTGATGAATGTGGTTTTAAAACAGCGAATTCCTTTAAAAATTAAACGAATGGGAATTAATGGTGAAGGAATAGGTTTTTATAAAAAAACACTAATCTTTGTTCCAGGGGCTCTTAAGGGAGAAGAGGTGTTTTGTCAGATTTCTTCTGTTAGACGTAATTTTGCAGAAGCTAAACTGTTAAAGATAAATAAAAAGTCTAAAAATAGGGTAGATCCCGCTTGTTCTATTTATAAAGAATGTGGGGGATGCCAAATAATGCACCTTCAATATGATAAGCAGCTAGAGTTTAAAACGGATGTTATTCGACAGGCTCTAATGAAATTTAAACCAGAGGGATATGAGAATTATGAAATCCGTAAAACGATAGGTATGCCGGAACCTGAACACTATCGTGCTAAATTACAATTTCAAGTGCGTTCGTTTGGAGGGAATGTGAGGGCAGGTTTATATGCACAAGGGACACATCGATTGATTGATATCAAAGATTGTTTAGTGCAAGATAGGCTTACTCAGGAAATGATAAATCGAGTTGCAGAACTTTTAGGAAAATATAAATTGCCTATTTATAATGAACGTAAAATAGCTGGTGTCCGTACTGTTATGATTCGACGAGCACAAGCGAGTGGAGAGATTCAACTGATCTTTATCACAAGTAAAAGACTTGATTTTGATGATGTTGTTATTGAATTAGTTCGAGAGTTTCCTGAGTTAAAGACAGTTGCTGTAAATATCAACGCTAGTAAAACAAGTGATATCTATGGTCAAATAACAGAAGTTATTTGGGGTCAAGAATCTATCAATGAAGAAGTATTAGATTATGGTTTTTCGTTATCACCACGTGCTTTTTATCAACTTAATCCTAAACAAACACAAATTTTATATAGTGAGGCAGTTAATGCCTTAGATGTGAAGGAAGATGATGATTTAATTGACGCTTATTGTGGAGTAGGAACGATTGGACTTGCTTTTGCTGGAAAAGTTAAAAGTGTTCGTGGAATGGATATTATCCCTGAGGCTATTCAGGATGCTAAAGAGAACGCACTTCATATGGGTTTTACTAATACACATTACGAAGCTGGAAAGGCAGAGGATATTATCCCTAGGTGGTATAGTGAGGGATTTCGCGCTAATGCGTTAATCGTGGATCCTCCTCGCACAGGTTTAGATGATAAATTGCTAAATACTATACTAAAAATGCCTCCAGAAAAAATGGTTTACGTTTCTTGTAATACATCCACGCTTGCTAGAGACTTAGTAACATTAACAAAAGTATACCATGTCCACTACATCCAATCCGTTGACATGTTTCCACATACAGCAAGGACCGAGGCTGTAGTGAAACTACAACGTAAGGAATAATAAAGTTTTCTAATCAAAAAATAAGAGTATTTTTGGGTATTCTTGTTTTTAGATAGTAATGGGAGATATTAATATAACATAGTATAAAAACACATGGTTTAAGCTATTTGATACGGAAATTTACCTTAGAAATGGTAAATAGTTCCATTAAGTATATTCATCTTTGCAAATTTGACCTTGCCTTTTAAGTTTCATTGAGTTAAAATAGAAAAAATATTTTTAACAAGATGATAGAACATCGTAAATTAAGGTTTAAAGGAAATGCTTATGATAATAAATTCATTCGATAATAGTAGAAAAGCGATTATTAATCCTGAAGATATTAATTCACCAATAAAAGGTTTTCCAAAGACTGTTATTACCTGTTTTGCGCGGGAGACTTTCAATCGTATTTTAGAAGAATTGCCTCATCGTGAAATTGCTAGAACTAGTGTAGCAAACTTAGAAATTCCCATTTATGAATTAGAATTTAAAGGACAAAAGATTGGCTTTTTCAATGCTTATGTTGGTGCTTCAGCTTGCGTAGCAATCTTGGAAGATATTATAGTGTTTGGAATGGAAAATTTAATTGTTTTTGGAACATGTGGCGTCCTTGATTCGTCAATTGAGGAGACATCCATTATTATTCCAAGAAGTGCTATTAGGGATGAAGGGACATCATTTCATTATTCGGAAGCAAGTTCTGAAATTGCAGTAAACACAAAATTTCATGAAGAGTTTAAATCTTTTTTAGATCGTCAAGCTGTTTCTTACACTGAAGGAAAAGTTTGGACAACGGATGGTATTTACCGTGAGACAGTTGATAAAATGTTGGAACATAAACGGAATGGAGCAATCTGTGTGGATATGGAATGTTCAGCAATTGCAGCTTTATCTAAGTTTCGAAATATTAATCATTTTCAATTTTTTTACTCTGCGGATAATTTAGATGCAGAAGTATGGGAAGCAAGATCTTTAGGAAATAGCGAGGATTTAGAAAAGAAAGATAAAATTGCTTATATTGCCATGGAGTTTGCTATAGAGACTTTTTAGGGTCTACTGTATGATGTTGAAAGGAAGATAGCAATGTGGAATGTAAAAACTTTTAATAATTTAACTACACATGAGTTGTTTCAAATATATAAATTAAGAGTATCTGTATTTGTGGTTGAACAAGATTGTCCTTATCAAGAGGTTGATGATGAAGATTTGATTTGTCTGCATGGGATGAATTGGGTAGATGGTCAATTGGCGGCTTATTATAGATTGATACCAGAAGATGATAAGGTGCATTTGGGACGTGTGATTGTTAATCCAGACTTTAGAAAAAAGGGATTAGGAAATCAATTAGTGGAATATGCGATTAAATTTAGTGAGGCAAATTACCCTAATAAACCTAATATGGTTTTATCATAAATACATACTATTTAAACTATCAATTAAAGGGTCTCTCAGTATTACTGAGAGACCTTTTAATTAACAAAAAATTAAAAAATTTAAATAAAAAAATAAAAATAAAATTTATCGCTAATTATTCTATTGCTAATACATTAATTATGTTGTAATATAGTATGCATACTGATTTTTGGAGGAAATAGGAAAAGTGGATAAACATCACTCAAGAAAGGCTATTTTAAAGTTAACACTTATAACAACTAGTATTTTATTAATGCATAGCAATCAAGTGAATGCAGAGGAGCAAGAATTAAAAAACCAAGAGCAATCACCTGTAATTGCTAATGTTGCTCAACAGCCATCGCCATCAGTAACTACTAATATTGTTGAAAAAACATCTGTAACAGCTGCTTCTGCTAGTAATACAGCGAAAGAAATGGGTGATACATCTGTAAAAAATGATAAAACAGAAGATGAATTATTAGAAGAGTTATCTAAAAACCTTGATACGTCTAATTGGGGGGCTGATCTTGAAGAAGAATATCCCTCTAAACCAGAGACAACCAACAATAAAGAAAACAATGTAGTAACAAATGCTTCAACTGCAATAGCACAGAAAGTTCCCTCAGCGTATGAAGAGGTGAAGCCAGAAAGCAAGTCATCGCTTGCTGTTCTTGATACATCTAAAATAACAAAATTACAAGCCACAACCCAAAGAGGAAAGGGAAATGTAGTAGCTATTATTGATACTGGCTTTGATATTAACCATGATATTTTTCGTTTAGATAGCCCAAAAGATGATAAGCACAGCTTTAAAACTAAGGCAGAATTTGAGGAATTAAAAGCAAAACATAATATCACTTATGGGAAATGGGTTAACGATAAGATTGTTTTTGCACATAACTACGCCAACAATACAGAAACGGTGGCTGATATTGCAGCAGCTATGAAAGATGGTTATGGTTCAGAAGCAAAGAATATTTCGCATGGTACACACGTTGCTGGTATTTTTGTAGGTAATAGTAAACGTCCAGCAATCAATGGTCTTCTTTTAGAAGGTGCAGCGCCAAATGCTCAAGTCTTATTAATGCGTATTCCAGATAAAATTGATTCGGACAAATTTGGAGAAGCATATGCTAAAGCAATCACAGACGCTGTTAATCTAGGAGCAAAAACGATTAATATGAGCCTTGGAAAAACAGCAGATTCTTTAATTGCTCTCAATGATAAAGTTAAATTAGCACTTAAATTAGCTTCTGAGAAGGGCGTTGCAGTTGTTGTGGCTGCCGGAAATGAAGGTGCATTTGGTATGGATTATAGCAAACCATTATCAACTAATCCTGACTACGGTACGGTTAATAGTCCAGCTATTTCTGAAGATACTTTGAGTGTTGCTAGCTATGAATCACATAAAACTATCAGTGAGGTCGTTGAAACAACTATTGAAGGTAAGTTAGTTAAGTTGCCGATTGTGACTTCTAAACCTTTTGACAAAGGTAAGGCCTACGATGTGGTTTATGCCAATTATGGTGCAAAAAAAGACTTTGAAGGTAAGGACTTTAAAGGTAAGATTGCATTAATTGAGCGTGGTGGTGGACTTGATTTTATGACTAAAATCACTCATGCTACAAATGCAGGTGTTATTGGTATCGTTATTTTTAACGATCAAGAAAAACGTGGAAATTTTCTAATTCCTTACCGTGAATTACCTGTGGGGGTTATTAGTAAAGTAGATGGCGAGCGTATAAAAAATACTTCAAGTCAGTTAACATTTAACCAGAGTTTTGAAGTAGTTGATAGCCAAGGTGGCAATCGTATACTGGAACAATCAAGTTGGGGCGTGACAGCTGAAGGAGCAATCAAGCCTGATGTAACAGCTTCTGGCTTTGAAATTTATTCTTTAACCTATAATAATCAATACCAAACAATGTCTGGTACAAGTATGGCTTCACCACATGTTGCAGGATTAATGACAATGCTTCAAAGTCATTTGGCTGAGAAATATAAAGGGATGAATTTAGATTCTAAAAAATTGCTAGAATTGTCTAAAAACATCCTCATGAGCTCAGCAACAGCATTATATAGTGAAGAGGATAAGGCGTTTTATTCACCACGTCAGCAAGGTGCAGGTGTAGTTGATGCTGAAAAAGCTATCCAAGCTCAATATTATGTTACTGGAAACGATGGCAAAGCTAAAATTAATCTCAAACGAGTGGGAGATTAATTTGATATCACAGTTACAATTCATAAACTTGTAGAAGGTGTCAAAGAATTGTATTATCAAGTTAATGTAGCAACAGAACAAGTAAATAAAGGTAAATTTGCCCTTAAACCACAAGCTTTGCTAGATACTAATTGGCAGAAAGTAATTCTTCGTGATAAAGAAACACAAGTTCGATTTACTATTGATGCTAGTCAATTTAGTCAGAAATTAAAAGAACAGATGGCAAATGGTTATTTCTTAGAAGGCTTTGTACGTTTTAAAGAAGCCAAGGATAGTAATCAGGAGTTAATGAGTATTCCTTTTGTAGGATTTAATGGTGATTTTGCGAACTTACAAGCACTTGAAACACCGATTTATAAGACGCTTTCTAAAGGTAGTTTCTACTATAAACCAAATGATACAACTCATAAAGACCAATTGGAGTACAATGAATCAGCTCCTTTTGAAAGCAACAACTATACTGCCTTGTTAACACAATCAGCGTCTTGGGGTTATGTTGATTATGTCAAAAATGGTGGGGAGTTAGAATTAGCACCGGAGAGTCCAAAAAGAATTATTTTAGGAACTTTTGAGAATAAGGTTGAGGATAAAACAATTCATCTTTTGGAAAGAGATGCAGCGAATAATCCATATTTTGCCATTTCTCCAAATAAAGATGGAAATAGGGACGAAATCACTCCCCAAGCAACTTTCTTAAGAAATGTTAAGGATATTTCTGCTCAAGTTCTAGATCAAAATGGAAATGTTATTTGGCAAAGTAAGTTTTTACCATCTTATCGTAAAAATTTCCATAATAATCCAAAGCAAGGTGATGGTCATTATCGTATGGATGCCCTTCAGTGGAGTGGTTTAGATAAGGATGGCAAAGTTGTAGCAGATGGTTTTTATACTTATCGCTTACGTTACACACCAGTAGCAGAAGGAGCAAATAGTCAGGAGTCAGACTTTAAAGTTCAAGTAAGTACTAAGTCACCAAATCTTCCTTCACGAGCTCAGTTTGATGAAACTAATCGAACATTAAGCTTAGCCATGCCTAAGGAAAGTAGTTATATTCCTACATATCGTCTACAATTAGTTTTATCTCATGTTGTAAAAGATGAAGAATATGGGGATGAGACTTCTTACCATTATTTCCATATAGATCAAGAAGGTAAAGTGACACTTCCTAAAACGGTTAAGATAGGAGAGAGTGAGGTTGCAGTAGCCCCTAAGGCCTTGACACTTGTTGTGGAAGATAAAGCTGGTAATTTCGCAACGGTAAAATTGTCTGACCTCTTGAATAAGGCAGTAGTATCAGAGAAAGAAAACGCTATAGTAATTTCTAACAGTTTCAAATATTTTGATAACTTGAAAAAAGAACCTATGTTTATTTCTAAAGAAGGAAAAGTAGTAAACAAGAATCTAGAAGAAACAACATTAGTTAAGCCCAAAACTACAGTTACTACTCAATCATTGTCTAAAGAAATAACTAAATCAGGAAATGAGAAAGTCCTCACTTCTACAAACAATAATAGTAGTAGAGTAGCTAAAATCATATCAGCTAAACATAATGGGGATTCTGTTAACCATACCTTACCTAGTACATCAGATAGAGCAACGAATGGTCTATTTGTTGGTACTTTGGCATTGTTATCTAGTTTACTTCTTTACTTGAAACCCAAAAAGACTAAAAATAATAGTAAATAAAACTAAGTAAACTACTCGGTAATATGATGAAAAGTTCAGTTTAACATTATGTTAAGCTGGACTTTTAGGGTATCGACTCTTATTTTTGATTAATTTTATATTGATTAATGACATATAATATTATAATATTATAATTACGATTAGTATGTGATACCGTTCACTTTGTAAGCTTTCATAAGATGAACTAGCCTTAAGGAGGTTTGATAGCAATGAAAACGATAAAAGATTGGCAAATAAATATTTGCTTAGCGACCTATAATGGTCAAAAATACCTTCGCCAGCAATTAGATAGCATAATACAACAAGGTTATACTGACTGGATTTGTTTAATAAAGGACGATGGATCTACTGATGATACAGTAGCTATTATTAAAGAGTATGTTAATAGAGATTCACGTTTTATATTTATTAATTCTAACGATGACAGAAAGTTAGGAAGTCACCGCAGTTTTTACGAGTTGGTTAACTATAAAAAAGCAGATTTTTATGTTTTCTCAGACCAGGATGATGTTTGGAAAGAAAATCGTTTAGAACGTTACCTTGAAGAAGCAGAGAAATTTAACCAAGAATTACCATTGCTTATTTATTCGAACTGGACTTCTGTAGATGAAAAATTAACAGTATTGAAAGAACATAATTCAGCAACAGTTATTCAAGAACAAATTGCCTTTAACCAAATAAATGGTATGGTTATTATGATGAATCATGAGTTAGCAAAGCTTTGGGAATATCGTCAAATTGGCGCCCATGATTCTTATGTTGGAACTCTAGCTTACGCCGTTGGAAATGTGGCTTATATTTCTGACAGTACAGTCCTTTGGCGTAGACAAGTAGGGGCAGAGTCGCTAAACAATTACGGGAGACAATATGGGGTGGCTACGTTTTGGCAGATGATAAATACTTCTTTTGATCGTGCTTCGCTTATTTTTGCTCAAGTATCCGATAAAATGTCCCTGGAGCGTAAACTCTTCTTTAGTCGTTTTATAGAATTAAAAAATGCCAATCTAATAAGAAGGATTTATCTTTTATCAAAATTAAAACTCCGTCGGAAATCATTGAAAGAAACAGTTGCTATGACTATCCTACTTTTAACAGGTTACGGTAAACCAAAAGCATAATTTTTTTGGTTGAAGGAAATCAAGTTGAGTTGTAGTTAAAAATATAGAAAATATTTATTTTTTAAAAAGTTGTTGACACTTAACGAAATTAGTGTATAATAATATTAAAGAACAAGGTAGAACCTTGGCTCGCATTAATTTCGGGTTTTGGAAAAGGAGTAGCAATCGCTACTCCTTTTTTGTCTTACACAGGAAAAGTATGAAGGTAAAGCCTTTTTTCTTATAAAAATTAAGCTTGCTTAATTTTTTAATTTTTATATTCTTTACATTATGATGAAAACACAAGATATAGTGGTGATATATGTTGAAAGACACAAAACTTTGTGTTAGTATACTGTTTAAGCAGATCTTTAATAAAGGCAACCGACAAAAAAGTTTAATGCAACTTAATAAAACAGTGGTTTTGAAGCAAGAGTTAGCTTCTTACCAGAATAAAAAAACATCAAGAAGAACATTCCAATAGTTGTGTGATTTTAACAAAAATCCAGTCCTCTTGGGAGGCTTTTTTGGTGCTTAAAACTCGCTTAATTTTAATATTTAGGAGACTAGTTTAATGCAATCATACTATGATCGTTCTCAATCGCCACTTGACTATGCCTTGTCAGAAAAAGCTTTTCCTATGCGTTCTGTTAATTGGAATAAGCTAAACGATGACAAAGACTTAGAGGTATGGAACAGAGTAACTCAAAATTTCTGGTTACCTGAAAAGATCCCAGTTTCTAATGACCTTAATTCTTGGAGAACATTGGATGCTGATTGGCAGCAATTAATTACTCGGACTTTTACTGGTCTAACTTTATTAGATTCTGTGCAGGCTACTGTTGGTGATATTGCTCAGATTAAGCATTCTCAGACAGATCATGAACAAGTTATTTATGCTAACTTTGCCTTTATGGTAGCTATTCATGCGCGATCGTATGGAACGATTTTTTCAACCTTATGCACTAGCCAACAAATTGAGGAAGCACATGAATGGGTAGTGGATACTGAAAGCCTACAAGCTCGATCACGTATACTTATTCCTTTTTATACTGGTGACGATCCTTTGAAATCTAAGGTTGCTGCAGCCATGATGCCAGGATTTTTGTTATATGGTGGCTTTTACCTTCCTTTTTACCTTTCAGCCAGAGGAAAATTACCAAATACGTCTGATATTATTCGTTTAATTTTACGAGATAAGGTAATTCATAACTATTACAGTGGCTATAAGTATCAACAGAAAGTTGCTAAATTATCTGTAGAAAAGCAAGCCGAAATGAAGACATTTGTCTTTGACCTCCTCTATCAGTTGATTGATTTAGAAAAAGCCTATCTTTACGAACTATATGATGGTTTTGATTTGGCTGAAGATGCAATCAGGTTTAGCATTTACAATGCTGGTAAATTTTTACAAAATTTAGGATATGATTCTCCATTTACAGAAGAAGAGACTCGTATATCTCCTGAGGTTTTTGCACAACTTTCGGCGCGTGCAGATGAAAATCATGATTTCTTCTCAGGAAACGGATCTTCATATATTATGGGGATTACAGAAGAAACATTGGATGAAGATTGGGAGTTTTAAATGGATAGTACAGTGAAGGTTGTCTATTTTTCATCGAAATCTAACAATACCCATCGTTTTGTTCAAAAGTTGGCTTGTTCTAACCAGCGTATTCCATCAGATGGTAGCAGTATATTGGTTACTGAGGATTATATTTTGATTGTGCCTACTTACGCTGGAGGAGGAGATGATACCAAAGGCGCAGTTCCAAAACAGGTTGTACAGTTTTTAAATGTTAGACAAAATCGGGAACATTGCCAAGGGGTTATTTCTTCTGGAAATACCAATTTTGGTGACACTTATGCCATTGCTGGACCTATTATTGCTCGAAAATTAAATGTTCCTTTGCTTCATCAATTTGAATTACTGGGAACACAAGAAGATGTTACAAGGGTAAAGGAGTTACTTTGCCAATTCACTAGAAAGGATAAATAAGATGACACAATCAGATGCATATCTCTCGTTGAACGCGAAGACACGCTTTAGAGATCGCACAGGTAATTATCATTTTGCTTCGGATAAAGAGGCTGTTGAACAATATATGATAGAACATGTTGAACCTAATACAATGGCGTTCACATCACTAATTGAAAAGCTAGATTATTTGGTTTCTAATAACTACTATGAATCGGACCTTCTAAAACAATATAACCTTGAGTTTATTTGCCAAATTTTTGAGCATGCATACGCTAAGAAATTTACTTTTCTAAATTTTATGGGGGCTTTAAAATTTTATAATGCTTATGCTCTTAAAACAGAAGACAATCGTTATTATTTGGAACACTATGAAGATCGTGTTGTAATGAATGCCCTGTTTTTAGCTGCTGGTGATGAAAAAGCTGCCTATGATCTAGTAGATGACATGCTAGCAAATCGCTTTCAACCAGCAACACCTACCTTTTTAAATGCAGGGAAAAAACGTCGTGGTGAATATATATCTTGCTATTTGTTGCGCATTGAAGACAATATGGAATCTATTTCTCGTGCTATTAGTACAAGCCTTCAGTTATCAAAACGAGGTGGTGGGGTAGCACTTTGCTTAACCAACTTACGGGAATTTGGTGCTCCAATAAAAGGTATTAAAAATCAAGCTACTGGTATTGTACCTGTCATGAAATTACTAGAAGATTCGTTTTCTTACGCCAATCAATTAGGACAAAGACAAGGAGCTGGTGCAGTTTACTTACATGCTCATCACCCTGAAGTGTTAACATTTTTAGATACTAAACGTGAGAATGCCGATGAGAAAATTCGAATTAAATCTCTTTCCCTGGGACTTGTTATTCCTGATATTACTTTTGAATTGGCTAAGGCAAATAAAGATATGGCCTTGTTTTCACCGTATGACATTGAGCGAGTATATGGTAAACCAATGTCTGATATCTCTATCACAGAAGAATATGAAACTTTATTAGCCAATGCGGATATTCGTAAAACCTTTATTAGTGCACGAAAACTATTTCAAACGATAGCAGAGCTTCATTTTGAATCTGGTTATCCTTATATTTTATTTGAAGATACTGTAAATGCTAAAAACCCTCACAAAAAAGAGGGACGAATTGTTATGTCTAATTTATGTTCTGAGATTGCACAAGTTAATACAGGCAGTCAATTTTCAGAAGACCTGACTTTCACTAAGGTTGGACATGATGTTTGTTGTAATTTAGGTTCTATTAATATTGCGCGTGCTATGGATCAAGCGGCGGATTTTGAAAAATTAATTGCTAATAGCATTAGAGCCCTTGATCGTGTATCTCGAACTTCTGATTTAGATAGTGCTCCATCTATTAAAAAAAGTAATGCAGCTAATCATGCTGTTGGTTTAGGTGTTATGAATTTACATGGATTTTTGGCGACTAACCATATTTATTACGATTCTCAAGAGGCTATTGATTTTACAGATTGCTTCTTTTACGCTATGGCTTATTATGCCTTTAAAGCTTCTAACCATTTAGCAAAAGAAAAAGGAACCTTTGAGGGCTTCTCGGAATCAAGTTATGCTGATGGCAGTTATTTCTATCAATATACCGAACAAAACTTTGAGCCAAAAACACAGCGTGTTAAAAATCTACTAGCTGAGTATGGCCTGACTCTACCAAGCCAAGAGGATTGGAGAAAGCTTGTGCAAAGTATTAAAGAGATAGGATTAGCTAATGCGCATTTATTAGCTGTTGCTCCGACAGGGTCAATCAGTTATCTTTCTTCTTGTACTCCGAGCCTCCAACCAGTTGTATCACCTGTCGAAGTACGCAAGGAAGGAGCACTGGGGAGGGTTTACGTACCTGCTTATAAGATTGATGCAGATAATTATGTCTACTACAAAAAAGGAGCTTATGAAGTGGGACCTGAGGCGATTATCAATATTGCAGCTGCCGCTCAAAAACACGTTGATCAAGCTATTTCGCTAACGCTTTTCATGACAGATCAAGCAACTACGCGAGATTTAAATAAAGCCTATATTCAAGCATTTAAACAAAAATGTGCCTCTATTTATTATGTACGAGTGAGACAGGACATCTTAGAAGGTAGCGAGAGTTATGATGATGATATGCTGGATGATTTCACTTCATCAGACTTAGAAGACTGTCAGTCCTGCATGATTTAACTAAATATACTCAATCAGAAGATTAAGAGAAATATATTGGCTTTTAGAAAGGCTTTATTGTAATGACAAAAAAACATCTTAAAACGCTTGCCTTGGCACTTACTACAGTATCAGTAGTGACATACAGCCAGGAGGTATATGGATTAGAAAGAGAGGAATCGGTCAAACAAGGACAAACCCAGTCAGCTTCAGAAGATGATTGGTTCGAAGAAGATAATGAGAGGAAAACAAATGTTTCTAAAGAGAATTCTACTGTTGATGAAACAGTTAGTGATTTATTTTCTGATGGAAATAGTAATAACTCTAGTTCTAAAACCGAGTCAGTGGTAAGTGACCATAAACAAGTCCCCAAAGCAAAACCAGAGGTTACACAGGAAGCAAGCAATTCTAGTAATGATGCTAGCAAAGTAGAAGTACCAAAACAGGATACAGCTTCAAAAAAGGAAACCATAGAAACATCAACTTGGGAGGCAAAAGATTTCGTAACTAGAGGGGATACTTTAGTAGGTTTTTCAAAATCTGGAATTAATAAGTTATCTCAAACATCACACTTAGTTTTACCAAGTCATGCAGCAAATGGAACTCAATTGACACAAGTAGCTAGCTTTGCTTTTACTCCAGATAAAAAGACGGCCATTGCAGAATATACAAGTAGACTAGGAGAAAATGGGAAACCGAGTCGTTTAGATATTGATCAGAAGGAAATTATTGATGAGGGAGAAATATTTAATGCTTACCAGTTGACTAAGCTTACTATTCCAAATGGTTATAAGTCTATTGGTCAAGATGCTTTTGTGGACAATAAGAATATTGCTGAGGTTAACCTTCCTGAAAGTCTCGAGACTATTTCAGACTATGCTTTTGCTCACATGTCTTTAAAACAAGTAAAGTTACCAGATAACCTGAAGGTCATTGGAGAATTAGCTTTTTTTGATAACCAGATTGGTGGTAAGCTTTACTTGCCACGTCACTTGATAAAATTAGCAGAACGCGCTTTCAAATCTAATCGTATTCAAACAGTTGAATTTTTGGGAAGTAAGCTTAAGGTTATAGGAGAAGCAAGTTTTCAAGATAATAATCTGAGTAATGTTATGCTTCCGGATGGACTTGAAAAAATAGAATCAGAAGCTTTTACAGGAAATCCAGGAGATGAACATTACAACAATCAGGTCGTATTGCGCACACGGACAGGCCAAAATCCACATCAACTTGCAACTGAGAATACTTACGTCAATCCGGACAAATCATTGTGGCGTGCAACGCCTGATATGGATTATACCAAATGGTTAGAGGAAGATTTTACCTATCAAAAAAATAGTATTACAGGTTTTTCAAATAAAGGCTTACAAAAGGTAAGACGTAATAAAAACTTAGAAATTCCAAAACAACACAATGGTATTACTATTACTGAAATTGGTGATAACGCTTTTCGCAATGTTGATTTTCAAAGTAAAACTTTACGTAAATATGATTTGGAAGAAATAAAGCTCCCCTCAACTATTCGGAAAATAGGTGCTTTTGCTTTTCAATCTAATAACTTGAAATCCTTTGAAGCAAGTGAAGATTTAGAAGAGATTAAAGAGGGAGCCTTTATGAATAATCGTATTGGAACTCTAGACTTGAAAGACAAACTTATCAAAATAGGTGATGCTGCTTTCCATATTAATCATATTTACGCCATTGTTCTTCCAGAATCTGTACAAGAAATAGGACGTTCAGCTTTTCGACAAAATGGTGCACTTCACCTTATGTTTATCGGAAATAAGGTTAAAACAATTGGTGAAATGGCTTTTTTATCCAATAAACTGGAAAGTGTAAATCTCTCTGAGCAAAAACAATTAAAGACAATTGAGGTCCAAGCTTTTTCGGATAATGCCCTTAGTGAAGTAGTCTTACCGCCAAATTTACAGACTATTCGTGAAGAGGCTTTCAAAAGGAATCATTTGAAAGAAGTGAAGGGTTCATCTACATTATCTCAGATTGCTTTTAATGCTTTTGATCAAAATGATGGGGACAAACGCTTTGATAAGAAAGTGGTTGTTAGGACACATAATAATTCTCATATGTTAGCAGATGGTGAGCGTTTTATCATTGATCCAGATAAGCTATCTTCTACAATGGTAGACCTTGAAAAGGTTTTAAAAACACTAGAAGGTTTAGATTACTCTACATTACGTCAGACTACTCAAACTCAGTTTAGAGAAATGACTACTGCAGGTAAAGCGTTGTTATCAAAATCTAACCTCCGACAAGGAGAAAAACAAAAATTCCTTCAAGAAGCACAATTTTTCCTTGATCGCGTTGATTTGGATAAAGCCATAGCTAAAGCTGAGAAGGCTTTAGTGACCAAGAAGGCAACAAAGAATGGTCATTTGCTTGAGAGGAGTATTAACAAAGCGGTATTAGCTTATAATAATAGTGCTATTAAAAAAGCTAATGTTAAGCGCTTGGAAAAAGAGTTAGATTTGCTGACAGATTTAGTCGAGGGAAAAGGACCATTAGCGCAAGCTACAATGGTACAAGGAGTTTATTTATTAAAGACGCCTTTACCATTGCCAGAATATTATATCGGATTGAACGTTTATTTTGACAAGTCTGGAAAATTGATTTATGCACTTGATATAAGTGATACTATTGGCGAGGGACAAAAAGATGCATATGGTAATCCTATATTAAATGTTGACGAGGATAATGAAGGTTATCATGCCTTGGCAGTTGCCACTTTAGCTGATTATGAAGGTCTTTATATCAAAGATATTTTAAATAGTTCCCTTGATAAGATTAAAGCAATACATCAGATTCCTTTGGCAAAATATCATAGATTAGGATTTTTCCAAGCTATCCGAAATGCAGCGGCAGAAGCAGACCGATTGATTCCTAAGACACCTAAGGGGGACCTAAATGCAGTCCCAAATTATCGTAAAAAACAAGTGGAGAAAAATTCAAAACCAGTTGATTATAAAACGCCGATTTTTGATAAGGCTTTACCTAATGAAAAGGTAGACGGCGATAGAGTGTCTAAAGGTCATAATATAAATGCGGAGACTAATAATTCTGTAGCTGTAACACCAACAAGGTCCGAGCAGCAATTACATAAGTCACAGTCTGATGTAAATTTACCTCAAACAAGTTCTAAAAATAATTTTATATACGAGATTCTAGGATACGTTAGTTTATGTTTGCTTTTTCTAGTAACTGCTGGAAAAAAAGGAAAACGAGCAAGAAAATAAGGAGAAATTAATATGATTACACAAGAAATGAAAGAGATTATTAATAGTCAGTTAGCAATGGTCGCGACGGTTGATGCTAAAGGTCAACCCAATATTGGTCCAAAACGTTCTATGCGTCTCTGGGATGATAAAACGTTTATTTATAATGAAAATACAGATGGTCAAACTCGTATTAACATTGAAGATAATGGGAAAATTGAAATTGCCTTTGTTGATCGTGAACGTCTTTTAGGTTACAGGTTTGTGGGAACTGCTGAAATTCAAACAGAAGGTGCTTATTACGAAGCAGCTAAAAAATGGGCAGAAGGACGCATGGGGGTTCCGAAAGCAGTTGGTATTATTCATGTCGAACGTATTTTTAATTTACAATCTGGTGCTAATGCAGGTAAAGAAATCACTTAATATAAAAAAGCCTCAAGAAGGGGCTTTTTTATATTAAGCAATACTAGATTAAGTTTGTTTTCGAGTTATTAGTAATATCTGCGATAGCAAGCCAAATTTCCATTTGATAATCAGTATCTTGTGGATGTTGAGATGAATAAATTTCTAAGTTTGGCGAGTTAGCTGGTTTTAGATTATTCTCTTGAAAAAATCCTTGTATTATTTTTCGCCATGTTTCTTGAAGACTCGATGGCATTGGACCTTTAACAGAAATGACTGCATAGGTAGCGCTTGGGATCCTAATAATTTCTAACCCTTTTGGGGCTTGGACACTTGTCTCTACTCGATAAGTGGCGCTGTAATCGAAACGAAAATCAGGTTGTGTTTTACAAATGCCAATGGCTTGCTGGATACCTTTTTCTTTTAGTTTTGCTGGATTATATTGTTTATGTAACTTTTCCCAAAGTTTAGGACATTCTTGATTTGACTTTACATTTTCTAAAGTTACTCCAGCAAGTATCATTGCTGGCTTTTCAACAATTTGAAATGATAGCATAAAAACCTTTATTCTTTATGATTCCTTAAGTAATTATAGAGTCGTTAAAATAGTTTCTTTTTAGAATAATTGTCTTGTTAGCAATCATAATTTTCTTTTGGAATGCTATGCTTCAAAGAAGAAATCTTATGATGTAGAGTATTCTCTAAGAGGCTCTTGTTTTATAGCTTTTTTCTAAAAAGAATCTATTAACTATTTTTGTTTATTTCTCTAAAGATGATGGATTAATCTTTAGTCTTTAATAACGCCATGGTGTCTCATAAGGGTACCAACGATTTGCTGAATGAGATGCTAATCTAGAAAATGGATAAACTTCTTTACCCTCTTTTTTCAACATATCTTCTAGATAATCTCTCAGCATCCAAACATCTCCAGGATAAGTAATATCAAGACTTAAAAGAGATTCAACTTCACTGATATTAAGTTGCAAGTCTTTAGTAACTTGTTTAATAGGATAATTTAACCTTCTAAAATTTTCTTGTAATTCAAAGGTTGTATCTTTTATTTCTTGAATAGTAAGCATATCATTCTCCTAATAGTTGGTTTAATAATTGGTTGATCTTTCTTTTTGGCTTTTGGGAAAGTATCTCCCTTGCTATGTCTATTATTTTATATCCAAATTTCCTTAGCTTTATTAAAGGCTGACCAAGCTTTTGGCCATCCAACATAAAAAGCAAGGTGAGTGATAATGTCAGCAATTTCTTCTTTAGTAACTCCGTTTTGTTTGGCAAATTGAAGATGATGCTCTAACTGTTCAAGATTTCCTGCGCTAATTAAGGCAGATATAGTAATAATAGAACGTGTTTTATCTGTTAAATGATCCTCTTTTGCCCAAACCTCACCAAATAAAATATCATCATTATATCTGGCAAATTCAGGTGCAAATTCTTCTAATTGACGACGTCCGGCTGTTTGTTTTTCTTTCATAATGGATTCCTCCTTACTTGAATTTAACCTAGTCTTGAATATTCTTCATCACTAACAGCTTCATAAAACTCACTCTTACCAGCTGTAATCGCAATATGTGCAAATTCAGAATCTTTTTTAGCACCATGCCAATGTCTAACACCTTTATCTGTAACGATAACGTCGCCTGGTTTTAATGACACTGCTTCTTTTCCTTCTTCTTGGTACCAACCTGAACCTTCTGTAACGAGAAGGATTTGATAACCGTCCAAATGAACATGCCAATTATTACGACAGCCTGCTTCAAAGGTTACATTTCCAACTGAAACATTCCCATCTGGAGATTTTGCTAATGCTGCGAGATAGGATTGCCCAATAAAGAATTCACCATATGGATTTTTTTCACCCTTAGGAAAGATAGACTTAGTTGTTTCTTGCATAAGATTTCCTCATTTCGTTGTTGGATCAAAAAGTTCTTGTTCTCTAGGAACAACTTTATTTTGATAATTGTCTATTTTGTGATTTAGACGATTAAGTGCTTCTTGGAGGCCTTGAAGCCTATCTTCAAGATTGTCGCGTTCATCTTTTAAAATTTCTAGCCTAGCTGGGATAGTGGAATCGCCTTTTTCAACCAAATGAATATAATCAATGAGACTTTCAACGGAAACACCTGCGCCTCTAAAATAGCGGACAAATTCTAAAATATCAATATCGTTTTGTGTGAACTCACGAATTCCTGATTCACTCCGATGAATAGGGGGAATAAGATTAATTCTCTCATAATACCTGATGGTATCTGACGTAATGCCAGTCTTTTTACTAACTTCTTTGATATGCATTTTTAACCTCGATATTCAGTCAACAATCACTAAGGATTTGATAGCGTCACGTTTATCCATTGCTTCATAAGCCTTTTGAATATCATCTAATACAAAGGATTTTGTAAAAACTAAGCCTGGGTTAATTTTATGAGTTAGAACAGCATCTAAAAGGACAGATTTATCAAATGTTGTTACAGAAGCAATGCCACCTCTAAGGCCGATATTTTTCCAGAATAAATTATTGGTATTCATGTCTGGATTTTGTGGGATACCAACACGTCCTATGACAGCACCAGGCCTAGCAATTTGGGTAGCTGTATCAACAGACTGCTCTGTACCAACACATTCTAAAATAGCATCGGCACCTGCTTGATTGGTTAAATCTAAAACACGTTTAACGGCTTCGTCACCCCGTTCTTCGACAATATCCGTTGCACCAAAAGTCAATGCTAGTTCTTGCCTATCTTTGTGACGACTCATTGCAATGATACGGTTAGCACCTAACATTTTAGCAGCGATAACACCACAGAGTCCAACAGCACCATCTCCCATGACAACTACCGTATCACCTTCTTTAACTTCTGCAGTTACTGCAGCATGATAACCAGTTGCCATTACATCTGATAAGGTGAGCAGAGAGTTAAGAGTCTCATTATCATAATCAGAAGGTTGTCCTGGGATCTTAACCAATGCCCAGTTTGCATTAGTATAACGTAGATATTGACCTTGGTATCTACATTTTTTGCAGCTTGATGATTTGTACAATTTCCATCAAATCCAGCCTTACAAGACGGACATTGGCCACAGCCATGTGTAAAGGGAACAATAACAAAATCACCTTTTGACACGTCAGTTACTTTAGTACCAACTTCCTCAACGATACCAATAGCCTCATGACCTGCAAAAGAGCCACTTTCACGTTTTGAAATACCACGATACCACCACAAGTCTGAACCACAAACACAGGCTCTAACAATTTTGATAACAGCATCTGTCTCTTGTTCAATGACTGGTTTTGGTGTATCAGTTATAACCATTTTGCCAGGTTCAATAAATGTAGCAACTTTCATAACCTAACCTCTTTTCTATAACTTCATTATAACTCTTAGAGTTAACTTCAAGTCAAGAAAAAAATTAAAAATTTTGAAAATTAAACTTCTGTAAAAATCCGCATATGGTTTCATTTTTCACTAAAAACAGGGAAGTTAGAAAATTCCCCATAATCGTCAAACATAAGTGATTTTAATATCGACATATCTTCGTCACTAATTACAAAGTCAAAGTCTAGATTAGACTGTAAATGTTCTTTACTAGAAGCCTTTGGTAAAACGATCAGGTTTAATTGTAGTAAATATTGAATACATAATTGAGCAACACTAACCCCATATTTTTCAGCCATTTTTTGAATACCATCAGATTTCAATGCTTGTCCATGTGCAATTGGTGAATAAGCTTCAACTTGAATACCTTTACTTTGACAGTAATCAATCAAGTCGAAAGGTGTATTTCCGATGTGAGCTAAGATTTGATTGACAGCAGGTTTAACATGACCATTTTTTAAGATATTTTCTAAGTCTTTTTCTAAAAAGTTTGAGACACCGATGGATTTTACCTTACCAGATTTTTGAGCATCCTCTAAAGCTCTCCAAGCTTATAAATTTCCTTGGTCAAAATGTTTATCTGTTTCACGCCATTCCTTCCAAGGCTGTGGACTATGAATAATCATTAAATCAATACAATCAAGCCCTAAAGCTTCTAGTGATTGATCAATTGATTTTGTAGCACTTTCATAATTTTTATGTTCAGCGGCAATTTTAGTCGTAACAAATAAAGATTCACGTGTAATACCAGATTCTTTAATCCCTACACCGACACCTTTTTCATTGTTGTATGCTTGTGCAGTATTAATGTGGCGGTAACCTAATTCGATAGCATCTTTAACAACTTGAGCTACCCTATCATTATCTATCATCCACGTACCTAAACCTAAAGTTGGTATTTTATGATTGTCATTTAATATCATTGTATCTGTCATCTTTATTTTCCTTCTTTCATTAGTACTGACCTAATCTTAGCACTTAGAGTTAACTTCAAGTCAAGGAAAAAACTAACACTCAGGTTAGTTTTTTAATGGTTTGCAATGATTTTGATGTTCTCTTAAAGAATAATCGATTTCAACAGTAACATCGTTTATCTTATAATGTTGGCAAATCGTTCGAATAGCTCTTTTACAATCTTTTTCAGATATCAATTGATTTAAGCAACAGTGAATGATTGCTCGATTATCAATACCATCCATTGACCAGATATTGAGTTGATTGATAGATCTTACTTGCGAAAGTCCCTTAAGTTCATCATGTAATGCAGCGTAATCTATGGAATCTGGAACACCATCTAAAAAAAGTTTCAGGGTTGATAGTAATTTAGGAAGTGCTTTAGATAAGATGAAAGTAGATATGGCAACTGATAATAATGGATCAAGGATATACAACGGTTTCCAATTTAAGATAAGAGATATAACAATAATAGCTAACCACCCTAGAATATCTTCCAAAAAATGAAGGCTTAATATTTCCTCATGTTTACTTTGACCAGAATGGAGAATAAAACTAGCTAGACCATTAATGATAATAGCGATGACAGCTAGAATAAACATGCCGTGATAATTAACAGGAGTAGGATGCCACAATTTTGGAATATTTTCTATCATGACTAAGATAGATCCACTTATAAGAATTAGACTTGTGATAAGAGCTCCTAAAAGGCTAAAACGTTTATAACCTAATGAAAATATCGTATCTTCATCTTTCTTAGATTTTTTTTCTAAAGTAGCTGAGATGCCAATAGCTATTGCATCACCAAAATCATGAACAGCATCGGCTAAGATAGCTCCTGAGAAGAATAGACTTCCAAAGATGAATTCAAGGACGGAAAAGCTGATATTTAATATAAAAGCGATAGCCACTTTTTTGTTTGATGTCATATTTTTCTCCTTTTGTTATACTGGTATTGTAGTGTGATTCTTTCTTCTATTATCTAGGAGATAAAAGAGAATTGCTAGAAACAAAAAAGAACACTTGTTCAATACTGAACAAAACTTAGAAAGTGTCCTATATGGTAAAAGATAGACAAATTCAGAAAACAAAAGTAGCGATTTATAATGCTTTTATAAGCTTGCTACAGGAAAATGATTATTCTAAAATAACGGTTCAAGATGTAATCGGACTTGCAAATGTAGGAAGATCAACTTTTTACTCTCACTATGAAAGCAAAGAAGTGTTACTCAAGGAGCTCTGTGAAGACCTTTTTCACCACTTATTTAAGCAGGGTAGAGATGTTACGTTTGAAGAGTATTTAGTTCATATCTTAAAACATTTTGAACAAAATCAAGATAGTATCGCTACGTTATTATTATCTGACGATCCCTATTTTTTATTACGCTTTAGAAGTGAATTAGAACACGATGTTTACCCTAGATTGCGTGAGGAGTATATTACAAAGGTGGACATTCCTGAAGATTTCTTAAAACAATTTCTTTTATCCAGTTTTATCGAGACCTTAAAGTGGTGGCTTCATCAAAGACAGAAAATGACTGTTGAAGATTTACTAAAATATTATTTAACTATGGTAGAGAGGTAAATTATAGAGAGTTGGGAGATTCTCTTATTTCATTAGCGTTATCAGAGGTGATGAATGGATTGATTGTCTAATATAGCGAGTTGAAGTTATTAGATTAATTGAGTATAATTCGGGAGATAAAAAAGTCCCCTTGATGAAAGAGTTTCTTTGGGATTGTTGATGTCACCATAAGCAAAATGAATATTTTTCGATTACTATATTGTCTTAGGCTTTTGCTTATATTCTAGTGGGCTAATTCCCACTATTTTTTTAAATGTCCTTGAAAAATTAGAAGAAGTGGAAAATCCAAGTAAATTGGAAACTTCTTCTACTTTCTTATTTTCATCTAGTAATTGCTTAGCAGCTTCGATTTTTAAGTTTAGAAAATATTGTTGAATAGTGATGTGTTTTTCTTGCTTAAATAGTTTTCGTAACTTCGATTCACTCATGTGACATTCTTTAGCTATTTCTTCTGTTTTAATAAAGCGATTTAGATTATTTTCAAGATATCGAATAACTGCGACAATAGTTTGAGAATGAGGGGTTTCGAGATGTTTTTTTAAAGAATGAACTTGTTGAGTATAGAATAAGATAGCAGTATCACGTAATTTTAAAACTTCATTTAGACTTATAGTTGACTCGTTTTCTTTTATAAAACGATCTCGTGCTCGATAAGCTGTTTCGATATCAAGTCCTGCTTGGATGGTAGCCTGTGAGAGACGATCATAAATCATGATGGAGTAGTTTTTTTCAGATCGCAATTCATCTCCACTGATTATAGGTACGATAGAATTGCTAAATTGTTCCACTGTTTCTTTCAAAAGAAATTCACTACCTGATTTAACAGCTTTGAGAATATTATTTTCAAAATGATACTGATATTTGTAAGAACTCATATTCTGTTTAGAAAATTGCTTAATTTTATCTAGATCAAAGGAGTTGCTCCACCCTTTCGTGTAGTAATGTAAGGGCTCTGATAATTTATCTTTCACAACCCCAGTTAGACAATAATTGGTTACTATTAGTAATTCTCGGATTTGACTAAGTGAGAAGAAAGGTAATTGGGATAGTCTATCAATAAAGTAGTTTTGTTCACTAGCATTGATTTGTGTTTCAGTCAGCTTTTTCTTAAGAAGTAAAGGGTCAATAACATTGCTACGCCAGGGACCGATGATAATATAATATTGTTGAATATGGTGGACAAGAAAAAGTTCTCCTAAAGAGCCATAATGAAATAAAAAATCATGTTGAGTTTTACTAAAGTTACTTAAAATAAGGTAATGATTGTAAAAAAGTGAAATAGTTTTCTCGGATTTATACTCTCTGATAACAGAAAAATTTTGATCACAAACAGTAATAGTTAGACCTAGAAGACTGTGTAATGATTTCAACAGTAGAAAATCAATCATATGAGTTACCACCTTTGATTTAATATGTTATCTATTTTAGAGAATATTTCTTTAAAGTCAACAGAATAATTAGGTAGTCGATACTTTTTTAACCAAATATGATTCAAAAAATCGAAAAAGTCAAATTATATATATAAAAAAAAAGCAGATTAGATTAGATAAAAAAGTATAGATATTCTAATATTTGTTGTTTAAGCCTATAATTTACTCTGTATAGAGTTATACAGAGTAAAGGAGAATATTATGTTTAGAAGGTCTAAAAATAACAGTTATGATACTTCACAGACGAAACAACGGTTTTCAATTAAGAAGTTCAAGTTTGGTGCAGCTTCTGTACTAATTGGTATTAGTTTTTTAGGAGGTTTTACTCAAGGGCAATTTAATATTTCTACAGATACTGTGTTTGCAGCTGAGGTGATTTCAGGAAGTGCTGCTACATTAAATTCCGCTTTAGTAAAAAATGTATCTGGTGGAAAAGCGTATATAGATATATATGATGTTAAAAATGGAAAAATAGATCCTTTAAACTTAATTGTTTTAACCCCTTCTAATTATTCAGCAAACTATTATATAAAACAAGGTGGAAGGATTTTCACGAGTGTTAATCAACTTCAAACACCAGGTACAGCTACTATTACGTACAACATCCTTGATGAAAATGGAAATCCTTATACTAAAAGTGATGGTCAAATAGATATTGTAAGTCTTGTAACAACAGTATATGATACTACAGAATTAAGGAATAATATCAACAAAGTAATTGAAAATGCAAATGATCCTAAATGGAGCGATGATAGTCGAAAAGATGTACTGAGCAAGATAGAAGTTATAAAAAATGATATTGATAATAATCCAAAAACTCAATCTGATATTGATAATAAAATTGTTGAGGTTAATGGATTAGAGAAATTGTTAGTATTACCAGTACCGGATAAAGATAAATATGATCCAACA
>NZ_KV806603.1:0-87438 GCF_001811765.1 Streptococcus sp. HMSC076H09
TGAACTAGGATTTTAGTTTCGCAGGAAGTCTATTTTAGCAAGGAGAGTGACTAAATCGAATTATTATCATTTTCTTACTAGACAGCAACTGTACAAGGTTCTGAAAGTTAGTTGATTATTAATGATAGTTAGCATTTTTTAAGAATTGGAATACTTTTAAAAGGTGATTGTTTTAATTAGTTATAGTTGTTATTAAAAATCGTCTAACAGCAAGCATAGTTATCGGTGTAATTTACTGAATTTTTATTCAAAAAAACTTGACTTATGTATAAAGATGATTTATACTTGTTCCTATCATAATAAAAGGAAGATAGTTTATGTCAAAAAAAATAATATTAGGAATTTTATCTCTTTTATCTGTCGTTACTTTGGTGGCGTGTGGTTCATCAGACAAACAGCTACAAGATAAAGTTGAGAAAAAAGGGAAGTTAGTTTTAGCGGTGAGTCCAGATTATGCTCCCTTTGAGTTTAAAGCGCTTGTTAATGGGAAAGATAAAGTTGTCGGCGCAGATATTGAGTTAGCTCAAGCTATTGCTGATGAGCTTCATGTCAAACTAGAGGTATCTCCTATGAGTTTTGACAATGTTTTATCAAGTTTACAAACAGGTAAGGCTGATATGGCTATTTCTGGATTATCATATACTAAAGAGCGTGCTAAAGTCTATGATTTTTCAAAACCTTATTACACTACAGAAAATGCGGTTCTTGTTAGGAAGTCTGATTTAGGAAAATATACTTCAATCGAAAGCCTTAAAGGTAAAAAAATAGCAGTACAAAAAGGAAGTATCGAAGAGGGAGTTTCTAAGAAATCATTCAAAAATTCTCACGTCGTGTCACTGACAGCGATGGGAGAAGCGATTAGTGAGTTAAAATCAGGCAAGGTAGAAGCTGTTGATTTAGAAAAACCCGTAGCTGAAGGTTACTTGGCCCAGAATCCAGACCTTGTTCTTGCTAAGTTTGCCCTTAAAACAGGAGAAGGGGATGCTAAGGCTGTAGCTTTACCTAAAGACAGTGGAAAAATGTTGAAGACTGTTAACAAAGTGATAAAGAGACTTGAAAAAGAAGATAAATATAAAGTTTATATTTCAGATGCGGCTAAATTAACTGGCAATCAAGTTGAATAATATTAAAAAGCCTAGTCATAGGCTTTTTTGGATGTTATAATATGGCTTGACTAAGAATAATAGCATAAAGGCAGAGGAATATATGGTTCAGGGTTCAATTAATATTGAAAAATATAAAGATTTGGCGCTCCAAAAACAAGGCGAGCATCGTAAATTTTTAGCAAGTTTAAAAAAGAAAGCTCCTAAAAACTTAGATAAAATAGTCCAACAGATACATCAAGAGGTTTTTCAAGAAATTGATTGTACAGCATGTGCTAATTGTTGTAAAACTTTGGGTCCTCTATTTACAGAAGCTGATATTTCTAGGATTTCTAAACATTTCCGGATGAAGTTATCGGCTTTTGAAGATTTATTTTTAGAAGTAGATGAAGATGGAGATAAAGTATTTAAAGCGATGCCTTGTCCGTTTTTAGGCGATGATAACTTATGTAGTATATACGATGTCAGACCTAAAGCTTGTCGTGAATTTCCACATACTGATCGTAAGAAAATCTATCAAATTAATAACTTAACGATAAAAAATACTCTTACTTGTCCAGCGGCATACCTTTTTGTGGAAAAATTGAAATCACGTATAGGGAAATAATAACCCAGAGAAAGTATCATAAAAATATTGACAATCTGCTTTTATTTGGGTATCCTAGTAAGTGAACGTGAAAATGTTACAATATCTTGAGGAGGTGAAACATATGTCAAAAACAGTAGTACGTAAAAACGAATCACTTGACGATGCACTTCGTCGTTTCAAACGTTCTGTGACTAAAGCTGGTACTCTTCAAGAATCACGTAAACGTGAATTCTACGAAAAACCTTCTGTAAAACGTAAACGTAAATCAGAAGCAGCTCGCAAACGTAAAAAATTCTAATTAGATAGAATATGAAAAAACAGTTCAGAATTGAGCTGTTTTTTCATATATTATAACTATAAGTTAATAAAAAAACTCGGTAATCCGAGTCTTTTATTATTTGTTAGCGAGTAAGTCGCGGATTTCAGCAAGTAATTGCTCTTGTGTTGGTTCAACAACTTCAATAATTTCTTCTTCAGCAGGTTTCTTAGCCATAACCTTGTTAGCAGCTTTAACGATGAAGAATAAAGTAGTACCAACGATTAAGAAATTAATAACTGCACTTAAGAAATTACCGTAAGCAACACCATTCCATGAAAGCTGTGCGATATTTGAAACGCCAGCAGCTTTTAATACAGGATTAAGGATAAGCGGTGTAATAACGTCTTTAACAAGTGAAGTGATGATAGCATTAAAAGCTGCACCTAAAATAACAGCAACAGCAAGGTCTAAAACATTACCCTTAAATAAAAATTCTTTTAGTTCTTTAATCATGTGAACAAGCTCCTTAATATTATTTAATTCACGTTCATTATAGCAGATTTCTTTTGAGAAATCCAAGTAATAGGTTTCAAATTATCTGTAAATTTTTATATTAAATCAGTGAAGAAGAAATCCTTGAAAAAGCTTTTGAAAAAATTTACACAGAAAAGAAAAAATGATATAATCAAATGTAAAACTATAATGGGTTATTTCTGTGGAGGTCATGACTTGGCAATTGATAAAGAAAAAATTTCTGAAATCAAGAACAGTGTTAACATTGTTGATGTCATCGGTGAAGTTGTCGGTTTGACAAAAACAGGACGCAATCATCTTGGTTTATGCCCATTTCATAAAGAAAAAACGCCATCTTTTAATGTTATCGAAGATAGGCAGTTTTTTCATTGTTTTGGTTGTGGTCGCTCTGGTGATGTCTTTAAATTTGTGGAAGATTACCAACATATTAGTTTTTTAGATAGTGTACAAGTTCTAGCTGAACGTTCAGGAATACCTCTAGATACTAATTTTAAGGGGCAAGTTCCTAAAAAACCTAAAGCTAATCAGTCGCTTTTAGATATTCATAGAGTTGCTTCGGGATTTTACCATGCCTATTTAATGACAACTAATGATGGTGAACGCGCTAGACAATACCTTGCCGAGCGCGGAGTGACAGAGGACTTAATTAAACATTTTCAAATAGGATTATCGCCGGGAGGGCAGGATTTTCTATATCGTCGTCTGGCAAAAGAGTTTGATGAAAAAACTTTGATGTCTTCTGGTTTGTTCAATTATTCAGAAAATAGCAATCAGTTTTACGATTCATTTAATAATAGAATTATGTTTCCGTTAACTAATGATATTGGTGAAGTCATTGCGTTTTCAGGACGAGTTTGGACTCAAGAGGACATTGATAGAAAACAAGCTAAATATAAAAATTCTCGTGCCACCCCTATTTTTAATAAGTCTTACGAGCTTTACCATTTAGATAAAGCGCGTGCTGTAATTAATAAAGCACACGAAGTTTACCTAATGGAAGGCTTTATGGATGTTATTGCAGCTTATCGTGCAGGAATTGAGAATGTTGTTGCTTCTATGGGGACCGCTTTAACCAATGAACACGTTAGACACCTTAAAAGATTTACTAAGAAAGTTGTTCTGACTTATGATGGTGATAGAGCTGGTCAAAACGCAATTGACAAGTCTTTAGAACTGCTATCAGATATGACTGTTGATATCGTTAGGATACCTAATAAAATGGACCCTGATGAATTTCTACAAGCAAATTCAGCAGAAGATTTTAAACAACTCTTAGAAAATGGGCGCATCAGTAATACAGAGTTTTATATCCACTACTTAAAGCCTGAAAACACCGATAATTTACAATCTGAAATTGCTTATGTTGAAAAAATAGCGAAATTAATTGCTAAATCTCCATCGATAACAGCACAAAATTCATATATTACAAAAGTGGCTGAACTCTTGCCAGATTTTGATTATTTTCAAGTAGAACAATCGGTTAATAACGAACGATTGCATCATAGAAGTCAACAGCAAGCTTCATCTTCAGTACAAACAAGTGCTACAGTGCAATTACCACAGACAGGTAAGTTATCAGCTATCACTAAAACAGAAATGCAATTGTTTCATCGATTATTGAATCATCCCTACCTGTTAAATGAATTCCGTAATAGGGATAATTTTTATTTTGATACAACAGAAATACAAGTTTTATATGAGTTGCTAAAAGAAAGTGGTGAGATCACGTCTTATGATTTATCACAAGAAAGTGACAAAGTTAATCGTACTTATTATATAATTTTAGAGGAACAATTACCTGTAGAAGTATCTATTGGAGAGATTGAAGCCGTCGAAAAGGCACGTGACCGTTTATTGAAAGAACGTGATTTAAGAAAACAAAGCCAGTTAATTAGACAATCTAGTAATCAAGGTGATGAAGAAGGAGCCTTGGCTGCATTAGAAAATTTAATTGCTCAAAAAAGAAATATGGAATGAGGAACCTATGGCAGAGAAAAAAGGAAATACAACTTTTAATGTTCAAGTTGCGGATTTTATTCGCAATCATAAAAAACAAGGTACTGCAATTGATGATGAGGTAACAGAAAAACTTGTTATTCCTTTTGTTTTAGATGCAGATCAAATTGATGATTTGTTAGAACGATTGACAGACGGTGGCATTTCAATCACAGATAAAGAAGGCAATCCTTCAACAAAGTATGTGGTAGAAGGGCCAAAACCTGAAGAATTGACTGATGAAGAGCTCATAGGAAGTAATTCTGCTAAAGTCAATGACCCAGTACGTATGTACTTGAAGGAAATTGGTGTTGTTCCTCTTTTAACGAATGAAGAAGAAAAAGAATTGGCTGTTGCGGTTGCTGAGGGAGATTTAATGGCTAAACAACGTTTAGCTGAAGCAAACCTTCGTCTTGTTGTCTCAATTGCAAAACGTTATGTTGGACGTGGAATGCAATTTCTTGATTTAATTCAAGAGGGTAACATGGGGCTCATGAAAGCTGTTGATAAATTTGATTATTCAAAGGGATTCAAATTTTCAACTTATGCAACATGGTGGATTCGTCAAGCTATAACACGTGCAATTGCAGATCAAGCACGTACGATTCGTATTCCTGTTCATATGGTTGAAACGATTAATAAATTGGTCCGTGAACAACGTAATCTTCTTCAAGAACTTGGTCAAGATCCAACTCCTGAGCAAATCGCAGAACGCATGGATATGACACCAGATAAAGTACGTGAAATCCTAAAAATTGCTCAAGAGCCGGTATCGCTAGAAACGCCAATCGGTGAGGAAGATGATAGCCATTTGGGTGATTTCATTGAAGACGAAGTTATTGAAAATCCAGTAGATTATACTACACGTGTTGTTCTTCGTGAGCAATTAGATGAGGTTTTAGATACTCTTACTGACCGTGAAGAGAATGTTCTTCGTTTACGCTTTGGTCTTGACGATGGTAAAATGCGTACGTTAGAGGACGTAGGTAAAGTATTTAATGTTACTCGTGAGCGCATTCGTCAGATTGAAGCTAAAGCCCTTAGAAAACTTCGCCATCCTAGTCGTAGCAAGCAACTTAAAGATTTCATGGAAGATTGATTGCTTCTCGATAATCGTTTTTAGAATAGGAAGTTTAGTTTCTAATAAAAATGATTTGCAAAGGAGTTATCTTAAAGACGGTATTAATATTTTCAGAGAGGTATTATAATGTCAGAAGTAAAGCAATATAGCGAAGAAGAAGTTGGAAAAATAAAAGATCGTATCCTAGAAGCTTTGGAGATGGTTATCGATCCTGAATTGGGAATAGATATTGTTAACCTTGGGTTAATTTATGAGATTCGCTTTGAAGATAACGGTCGAACTGAAATTGATATGACTTTAACGACTATGGGATGCCCGTTAGCAGATTTATTGACAGATCAAATTCATGATGTTATGAAAACAGTCCCAGAGGTAACTGAAACCGAGGTGAAATTGGTATGGTACCCAGCCTGGTCTGTTGATAAGATGAGTCGTTATGCTCGTATCGCTTTGGGAATTCGTTCATAAGATAAAGAGTAAAGGGATGAAATATTCCCTTTTTTAGTGTACAATAAACGAAGAATTAAAAGTTAAACTTATTTTTAAAGGAGCAAGGAATGATTTTAATTACAGGGGCAAACGGGCAATTAGGTAGTGAATTACGTCACCTTTTAGACGAACGAACTCAAGAGTATGTTGCTGTTGATGTAGCTGAAATGGATATTACAAATGCCGAGATGGTGGACAAAGTCTTTGAAGAGGTGAAGCCATCTTTAGTTTACCATTGTGCAGCTTACACAGCTGTTGATGCGGCAGAAGATGAAGGAAAAGAGCTAGACTTTGCAATCAATGTCACTGGTACAGAGAATGTCGCTAAGGCTGCTGCTAAACATGATGCAACACTTGTTTACATTTCGACGGACTACGTGTTTGATGGTGAAAAACCAGTGGGGCAAGAATGGGAAGTAGATGATCTGCCTGATCCCAAAACAGAGTACGGTCGTACAAAACGTATGGGTGAAGAGTTAGTTGAAAAATATACTTCAAAATTCTATACCATTCGCACAGCGTGGGTATTTGGTAACTATGGTAAAAACTTTGTCTTTACGATGCAAAACCTTGCAAAAACACACAAAACTCTAACTGTTGTTAACGACCAACATGGACGACCAACATGGACACGTACTTTGGCTGAGTTTATGACTTATTTAGCTGAAAATCAAAAAGATTTTGGTTACTATCATTTATCAAATGATGCTAAAGAAGATACAACATGGTATGATTTTGCGGTTGAAATCTTAAAAGACACAGATGTGGAGGTTAAGCCTGTTGATTCTAGTCAATTCCCAGCAAAAGCAAAACGTCCTTTAAATTCAACTATGAGTTTGGAAAAAGCGAAAGCAACAGGATTTGTGATTCCTACTTGGCAAGATGCTTTAAAAGAGTTCTACAAGCAGGAAGTTAAAAAATAAGATCAAAACAAAGAGTAGTAAGGCTAGAGAATCCTTTTAGCTTACTGCTCTTTTTAGCTAACTTTTCTAATTTATGGTATAATTGTATGGATTGTTTAGCTAGAATGGAGAAGATGATGCAAGATGTTTTCATTATAGGAAGTAGAGGGTTGCCAGCTCGTTACGGTGGTTTTGAAACTTTTGTTTCAGAATTGATTAATCATCAAAAAAGTTTCGACATAAAATACCATGTTGCATGCCTTAGTGATAAAGAACATCATACTCATTTTAACTTTGCTGACGCTGATTGTTTTACTATAAATCCTCCCCAATTAGGGCCAGCACGTGTGATTGCTTATGATATTATGGCCATTAATTATGCCCTTGACTTGGTTAAGACACATGATTTAAAAGAGCCTATTTTTTATATTTTAGGAAATACAATTGGTGCCTTTATTTGGCATTTTGCCAATAAAATACATAAAGTCGGTGGCTTATTGTATGTTAATCCGGATGGTTTAGAGTGGAAGCGATCAAAGTGGTCTCGTCCCACACAGCGTTATTTAAAATACGCCGAAAAATGTATGACTAAAAATGCAGACCTAATTATTTCTGATAATATTGGTATTGAAAATTACATTCAATCTACCTACTCTAATGTGAAGACAAGGTTCATTGCTTACGGTACAGAGATTAATTCTAGGAAATTATCGTCAGATGATCCACGTGTCAAACAGTTGTTTAAAAAATGGAATATTAAGTCTAAGGGTTACTATCTAATCGTTGGTCGATTTGTCCCTGAAAACAATTATGAAACGGCTATTAGGGAGTTCATGGCTTCAGATACTAAGCGTGATTTAGTTATTATCTGTAACCATCAAAATAACCCCTACTTTGAAAAGTTGTCCTTAAAGACAAACCTTCAACAAGATAAAAGAGTTAAGTTTGTAGGTACGCTCTATGAAAAAGATCTGCTGGATTATGTTCGTCAACAAGCCTTTGCTTATATTCATGGGCATGAAGTTGGCGGTACTAATCCAGGACTGCTTGAGGCTTTAGCTAATACTGATTTGAATCTTGTTCTAGATGTTGATTTCAACAAATCAGTAGCAGGTCTCTCAAGTTTTTACTGGGCTAAAAAAGAGGGGGATTTAGCTAAGCTTATTAACGATAGTGATCAACAACAGGATTTATCTACTTACGGTGATCGAGCAAAAGCCATTATTCAAGAAAACTATACTTGGAAAAAAATTGTTGAAGAATATGAGGATTTGTTTTTAAATGAAAGTTAATATTTTAATGGCCACCTACAATGGAGAGAAGTTTCTGGCGCAGCAAATCGAAAGTATCCAAAAGCAAACCTTTAAAGAGTGGAACCTCCTAATCAGAGATGATGGTTCAAGTGACAAGACATGTGATATTATTAGAAACTTTACTGCTAAAGATTCTCGAATTCGTTTCATTAATGAAAATGAGCACCATAATTTAGGAGTTATTAAATCATTTTTTATGCTAGTTAATTACGAAGTTGCAGATTTCTATTTTTTTAGTGATCAAGATGATGTATGGTTGCCAGAAAAGTTATCTGTAAGTTTAGAGGCAGCAAAGCATAAAGCATCTGATGTACCATTACTTGTTTATACTGATTTGAAAGTTGTTAATCAAGAATTAAATATTTTACAAGACAGCATGATTCGGGCTCAATCGCACCATGCCAATACGACATTATTACCAGAACTAACTGAGAATACTGTTACTGGTGGGACTATGATGATAAATCATGCATTAGCTGAGAAGTGGTTTACTCCTAATGATATCTTAATGCATGATTGGTTTTTAGCACTCTTAGCAGCAAGTTTAGGAGAAATCATTTATTTGGATTTACCAACTCAACTATACCGTCAACATGACAATAATGTTTTGGGGGCGAGGACAATGGATAAGAGATTTAAGATACTTCGTGAAGGTCCTAAATCTATATTTACAAGGTATTGGAAACTTATCCATGACTCACAAAAGCAAGCTTCCTTAATTGTTGATAAGTATGGTGATATTATGACAGCTAATGATCTTGAGCTCATTAAATGTTTTATAAAAATTGACAAACAGCCTTTTATGACAAGATTAAGGTGGTTATGGAAATATGGTTATAGCAAAAATCAATTTAAGCATCAAGTTGTGTTTAAATGGTTGATTGCAACAAATTATTACAATAAGAGATAAGATGATGAAAAAAATTTTACTAGTGATACCTGCTTATAATGAAGAAGGTAGTATTGCAAAGACAGTCCAGACTATTGTAGATTTTAAGGCGTCTCGCTCACTACCTTTTGAGCTGGATTATATTGTTATTAACGATGGGTCAACCGATGGTACTCCAGAGTTATTAGATAGATTGGGTTTAAATCATATTGACCTTGTTCAAAATCTAGGTATTGGTGGCTGTGTGCAGACAGGATACTTATACGCTAATCGTAATCATTACGATGTTGCCGTTCAATTTGATGGTGATGGTCAACATGATATTAGAAGCATTGAAGATGTTGTTATGCCAATCTTAAATGACGAAGCAGATTTTGTTATTGGTTCTCGCTTTGTTGATAAAAAACATCAAAATTTTCAATCGACAGCAATGAGGCGTCTTGGCATAAATTTAATATCTGCTGCTATAAAATTAACGACGGGACACAAAGTCTATGATACAACAAGTGGTTATAGGGCAGCCAACGCGGCGCTAATAGCTTATTTATCGTGTCATTATCCAGTACAATACCCAGAGCCTGAATCAACTGCTCGGATTTTGAAAAAAGGCTATCGTTTGAAGGAAGTCACAGCTAATATGTTTGAACGTGAGGCAGGTACTTCAAGTATAAGTTCCCTAAAATCGATTTTTTATATGACGGATGTTTTAACATCAATTATTATTGCAGGGTTTATTAAGGAGGATGATAAATGAGTTTAGCATTGCAAATTGAAATGTTTATTTTAGCCATTGTCCTACTTTATATGATTATAAGAATGGTTAATAAAAACACATTTTCTGTTAAACGTTCTTTACCTTGGCTATTAGTTGGTTTAATTCTAGTCTTTATTAGTGTATTTCCTGGGGTGGTCTCATTTATCGCTCATCACCTTGGATTCGCTTTAACGATGAATTTCTTGTTATTTGGTGCTATTTTATTTCTGTTTTGTTTAGAATTATTTGATACTAGTAGCAATACCAAAAGAGATGAGCAAATTAAACGCCTGATTCAAGAGGTTTCTTTGTTGAAAAAAGAGATAGAGGATAGCACTTTAGATGAGTAAAAAACATATTTTTATTTGTCTGTTTTTCATGCTTTTTTTAGTAGGTTGCCAAAATAATAAAAAAGTAAAAACAGATAAAAAAGTAGATATTACAGCTTATTATTATCATAATAATACCCCGCAATACAGTGTTCAGATTAATGCTATTCATTTACAAACAGCATTGGATAAAGTGAGGACGGGGGAGTTTGAGAGCAAAGACTTTACACACTATACTTTTGATAGTATCAAGCGGAAGTACCAAGTTAGTGGTAAAAAAGTCCTTATGGATAATAACTATAGATTTGGTTCTGGTATAAAAAATACTAGACAGGATGCTATTGCTATTGTAAGGTTACTGCTTGAAAAGAATAAAGATTATTTAATTTACATGAATGGCTTAGAAGAGCCAAGTGTTTTATATAATCCAGAAAATAAACGTTATAAGTTCACAAATAACAAAGGAAAAGCAATTGGTAATATTCCAGTTGGTTTAACTGCTTTTGAAAACAGCGCAGAAACTCAAGAATATGTGTTGAAAAATATTCAGAAAAACGAAACGATTTATCTTGGTAATACCCGAGTAGATAATCCTCGAGTAACTGTTAATAACAAAAAAAGAGATACTATAGGAGTTGAATACGGTAAACGTATTACTTATAGGATTCCAATTTATTCAAAGCAGCTGACTGTCAGAGTTAGCCCTAATTTTGTAGTAGATAGTACTAATTATAATTACCGACTTTCTCAAGCGCCTATTATTGCGGAAGAAGGTAAAGAGGGACGTTTGTATCCAATAGATAGCAGTATTAGTGTCGATGGTGATAAAATTGTTTTAAATAGTAGTGGTGATGAAACAGAGCAAAAAGAATTATTACAAAATAGCCTGTATAAACTTCACTCTATTGATAAGTTAGACTTTGATTTGACAAATGCTGATATTAAAGAGTTAGAGATTACAGGACATGTTGCTTCAAAAAGAGATTATAATTTGTCTGTTGCTCAGGAAAAGAAAGGCGTCATAGAGACTAAACGGAGTCTAATTTCTGTTGATAATCAAAAACAAGATCAAGGGATTTTTGTCGAGGATTCTAAAGGCTATATAAAGACACCTAGTTTGAGCAGTTATGGTATAAATTTTGCCATGTATGACGACAATCAAAATAGATTATTGCAAGGTTCAGAGTATATTTTAGGAAGATTGAATGCAGATAAAAAAGTATCTCTATATCAACCTAATGGCTTTTGGATAAATACTCAAAAAACGATTAAGAGTTTAAATAAAGAATATCTTAACCAAAATGCTTACCATATTAGAGGAAATAACATTATAGGTATTGATGGCTATTCAAATGACATAGACTTGAATCCTAGGTTATGGGCTTATAACTATAAAAAACAAGTGAAAAGTAACCAATCATTATTTAAATTACGAGGTTTGTCTAATAAGTATAAGTATTTCTTAATACAGACAAAATCTCCAAAAGGCTACTTACAAAGCAATAAACCATTTTATTTTACAGTAAATAAAGATAGTGTTTCTAAAGCACAATTTGGTAACTATAATATAAATGGTTATATAATGGACATGCAGTACAACAAACAAGAATACAATGCACTTGCAAACACTCCAAAAGGTCAAAAAACAAAGAAAACTTTCAAACCCATGACCCTAGTGATTCTTTTTGCAGTAGCTTTATTTATTTTCTATATTACAGCTATAAGATTTGTATTTAAAAGAATGTGAGTTAACTGTTAGACAGAGGTAATTATGAAAGAAATGACGGTCTCAGAAATAAGAGAAGTTCAACTTGAAATGTTAGCTTATATTGATAAAGTTGCGCGTGATAATAAAATTGAATATTCTTTAGGCGGAGGCAGCCTACTGGGAGCAATGAGACATAAAGGATTCATTCCATGGGATGACGATATTGATTTGATGCTAGAAAGAAGCCAGTATGAGCGTTTGATGAAAGCATTAGCTGATGCTAATAATAGCGATTTTAAATTGCTACATCATTCTGTTGAAAAAAATCTATGGCCATTTGCCAAGCTGTATCACACAAAGTCAATGTACTTAAGTAAAACAGATAGAATTCATCCTTGGACAGGGATTTTTATTGATATCTTCCCACTTGACCGATTACCAGAGAGTGCAGAAGAACGTCAAAGATTCTTTAAAAAAGTTCACTCTGCTGCTGCAAATTTGATGTGTACGACTTACCCCAATTTTGCTAGCGGTTCCCGAAAGCTTTATGCAAATGCAAGGCTAATTTTGGGGCTACCCCGATTCATCGCTTATCACGGCCAAGCTAAAAAACGTGCTGAAATTGTTGATCAAGTGATGGAAACATATAATAATCAAGAGGTTCCTTACATGGGTTATACCGATTCAAGATATCGCTTGAAAGAATATTTTCCAAGAGAAATTTTTTCTGAGTATGAAGATGTTATGTTTGAAAACATTAAAACCCGAAAAATTAAAAATGAGCATGCTTATCTGAATCAATTATATGGGGGTAGTTATATGGAATTACCTCCAGAAAGTAAGAGAGAAAGTCATAGTTATTACACTTGGTACTGGAAAGAAGGTTAATGATGAATATTGGAGTTATTTTTGCAGGTGGTGTTGGTCGTCGCATGAATACCAAAGGTAAACCAAAGCAATTCCTAGAAGTGCATGGTAAACCCATTATTGTACACACAATTGATATTTTCCAAAATACAGAAGCTATTGATGCTGTAGTAGTTGTCTGTGTATCAGACTGGCTAGATTATATGAATAATCTGGTAGAGCGTTTCAACCTTACGAAAGTAAAAGCAGTTGTTGCAGGTGGAGAAACTGGCCAAATGTCAATTTTTAAGGGGCTTGAAGCCGCTGAACAGCTGGCTACAGATGATGCCGTTGTTTTAATTCATGACGGAGTACGTCCATTGATTAATGAAGAAGTTATTAATGCTAATATACAGTCAGTAAAAGAAACAGGAAGTGCGGTAACTTCAGTTCGTGCTAAAGAGACAGTTGTTCTAGTCAATGATTCTTCTAAAATATCTGAAGTTGTTGATCGTACTCGTTCCTTCATTGCTAAAGCGCCACAAAGTTTTTATCTATCAGATATCCTTTCTGTTGAACGTGATGCCATTAGCAAAGGGATTACTGATGCAATTGATTCTAGTACTTTGATGGGTATGTACAATCGTGAACTCACTATTGTTGAGGGACCATATGAAAATATCAAGATAACAACACCAGATGATTTTTATATGTTTAAAGCTTTGTATGATGCTAGAGAAAATGAACAAATTTATGGGATGTAATGATGATTAAATTTAGTAATAAAATTGTACAAGAAGATTTAGCACTTATTAGTAACCAAAATTATATTAATTGGGAAAGAATTGCTAATAAAGGCGTTTTAATAAGTGGTTCTAATAGTATGTTAGCGAGTTATATGGTATTTTTACTAGCCTATCTCAATGAGACAAGAAATTACCAAACGCAAATTATTGCGACAGCTAGAAACATTGAAAAAGCCCGTGATAAATTTTCAGATTTAGTTGGGAAAGATTATTTCACCTTAATTCCTTATGATGTAGAAGAACGCCTAGAGTATGATGGAAAAGTGGATTACATTATCCATGCAGCAAGCAATGCTAGTCCAACTGCTATTTTGAGTAATCCTGTTAGCATCATAAAAGCTAATACAATTGGTACATTGAATTTATTAGACTTTGCAAAGGAAAAAACAATTGAAAACTTCTTGTTCTTATCAACGCGTGAAGTATATGGAACATCTATTAAAGAAGTGATTGATGAAGAAGCTTATGGTGGATTTGATATTTTAGCTACTAGAGCTTGTTACCCAGAAAGCAAACGTATGGCTGAAACTCTACTGCAAAGTTACTATGATCAATATAAGGTACCCTTTACTATTGCTCGTATTGCACATTCATTTGGTCCTGGTATGGAGCTTGGTAACGATGGTCGTATTATGAATGATCTTTTATCGAATGTCATTGATGGCAAAGATATCGTTTTAAAAAGTAGTGGTACAGCAGAGCGTGCTTTCTGTTATTTAGCAGATGCTGTATCAGGGTTATTTACTATTTTATTAAATGGTGAAGTTGGTCAAGCTTACAATGTAGCAAATGAAGATCAACCCATTATGATTAAGGATTTGGCACAAAAGTTAGTTGATCTCTTTTCTGATAAAAATATTTCAGTAGTATTCGATATTCCTAAAACTATGAGTGCAGGTTATAGCAAAATGGGGAGAACACGTCTCACTATGGCCAAATTAGAAGCGTTGGGATGGAAGCGAGAAGTTTCTCTTGAATCTGGAATATTAAAAACAGTACAAGCATTTGAGGAGTAATATGGTAAAGACAGCAGTTTTAATGGCGACATACAATGGCGAAAAATTTATATCTGAACAACTTGATTCAATTCGCCAACAGACATTAAAACCAGATTATGTATTATTGAGGGATGATTGTTCAACGGATGAAACAGTCAATGTCGTCAATAACTATATCGCAAAACATGAGTTAGAAGGCTGGAAAATTGTTAAAAACGACAAAAACTTAGGCTGGCGTTTAAATTTTCGTCAATTACTTATTGATGTGTTAGCCTATGAGGTTGACTATGTCTTTTTTAGTGATCAAGATGATATTTGGTATCTTGATAAAAACGAACGACAGTTTGCCATTATGTCAGATAAACCTCAAATTGAGGTTTTGAGTGCAGACGTTGATATCAAAACGATGTCTACAGAAGCCAGTGTTCCACATTTTCTAACTTTTTCTTCTAGTGATAGAATCAGTCAGTATCCTAAAGTATATGATTATCAAACATTCCGTCCCGGATGGACCATTGCTATGAAGAGAGATTTTGCGCAAGCTATCGCTGATAATTGGACTTTTGGAGCTAATATTTCGCACGATAATCTTATCGAGACAACTGCCAGTATTATTGGAAATGGTTATAACCTTAACGAAAGCGTAGGAGTTCATATTCGATATGGAGGAAACGCAAGTGGTAATAGCAAATTTGTTTTGAATTGGAAGTCGCCTAAAACACAACATATCACAGGATTAAAAACATTTGTTGATTTTTACGAAACCATGCAGAAGGTTGTCAACAAATATCAAAATGATGTCGCTTTAAATCAACGCTTAGCCTTTGAAAAAGAAAGATTGGAAGCTTCTAAATTGTCATTAATTCATAATAGTGCTTTTGTGATTAAAAATTGGCGACTCTATAACTCTAATAGTGGACGTATGAGAGATTTATTATTTGCGTTTAAAAAGTAAGGAATAATATGGTAAAAACAGCAGTTTTGATGGCAACATATAATGGTCAAGGTTTCATCCACGATCAGCTAGATTCAATTAGAAATCAAACGTTGAGACCAGACTATGTCTTAATGAGGGACGATGGCTCTACTGATGATACTGTAAAGGTGGTTGAAGACTATATAAAAGAGCACCGTTTAGATGGTTGGTCAATAACTAGTAATGATAAAAATTTAGGTTGGCGTTTAAATTTTCGTCAATTACTTATTGATGTGTTAGCCTATGAGGTTGACTATGTCTTTTTTAGTGATCAAGATGACACATGGTATCATCATAAAAATAAGATGCAAGTTGATATTATGGAAGAACGCCAAGATATAAACCTTCTTAGCGCCGATATTGATATCAAAAAGTTATCAGAAGAGGCTACTATTCCCAATAATTTTAAGTTCAATGGTGAGGAAACAATTTCTAAGTATCCATTAGACTTTTCATATCATAACTATCGTCAAGGTTGGACTTTTTGTTTACGCAAGTCGTTTGTTGATCAAGTAATGACTTTTTACAGTGATAATTTAATTTTGTCACATGATAATCTTTTTGCAGGGGTATCTGGTGTCATTGGTTCAGGTTACAATTTAAACAGAAGTGTTGGTGAACATAAGCGACATGCTGAGAATGCAAGTGGGAATATCTTGAATATGAGCTCAAGTTACGAAAGGCATTTACAAGAACTGTATTTTGTTTTGAGTTACTATATCATCCTTGTACCATTTTTAGAAAAAAGTAGCTCTAGTCAATTAAGGGAAGCTAAAGCTTATCTGGATTTTAATCAGCAACGTTATAAAAATGCTCAAAATAAAGATTTTGTAGCAATACTTAAACAAATGATGACTAAAAAACGGTTCTATGATAGCTTTTCAAATCGCATTCGTGACTTGGTGTTTTTATTAAAAGATATAAAAAGGAGTTAATATGAACCTCAAAAAAGTTCGTCTATTTGAAAAGTTTTTTCTAGACAAGAACTTGCATAAAACATATTTTATATTAGGCTTAACGATTACTATTGTATTGAGCCTATTAATGCCATTTTTCAATGAACCTGATGGACAATACCATTTAGCTGTGTCTGGTCGTATTTCAAATAACATTATTGATACTTCTTACTATGGAGAATATAATATTGATTCAGGTATGAGACGACAATCGACCTCCTATAGAGATGGTACTAGATTTGAAAAATACTATTTAAATAAAGCCAATTTTGTTGATGGTAATCATTTGCCTCGTGAGATAAACTATTCTAAACATAACTTTGTTTTTTGGGGTCATCTTGTGCCAGCAGTTGGCTTATTTTTAGGCAAATTTGTGTATCCTTCTATGGGGGTAATGATTACAGTAGCAAGGTTATTTAGTTCCTTTGTCTCAATCACCTTGGTTGCCCTCATTATCCGGTATGTGAAAAAAGGAAAGTTAATCTACTTTGCTATTTTCCTCAGTCCCGTAGTTCTAAATTCATTTGCTAGTCTATCTTATGACTCGACTGGATATATTGTATTTGGAGCATTTTTATCGCTTTTGATAAATCTTTTAGTTGATAAATCGTTGACTAAAAATCGTAGTATTGCTCTTATAGGATTGATTCTTTTAGTCATTGTTGCATGTAAGCAGAATTACTGGCTGTTTTTATTGCTAGTAATACCGGTATTATTGCAGGTTAACAATCCTAAATTAATGGGCTATAATCAGAAGCTATCACATTTATTTCAAGGTCTTAAATCTAAAAAGCTATTTTGGCTATGTCTAACCTTTTTGTCACTTGCTATAGTTTATGTTCTGACCGCAAGACATGGTGGTGTCCTTGCTGTTTTAAGACGTTATGTAATGACATTTGGCTATAATTATGCTGGTATCAATATTTTAAGTAATGACATTACTTCCTGGCTTGCCTCTCCATATCCAAGTCAGAATTTTATTCCCACTTGGGTATCATCAGTATGGTATCTCATGGTCTTTCTAGTATGGTTTTCTGAAGAAAAATTTGTTAAGTCAAAAAATATGGGATTTCTTTTCTTAGCTAGTTTCTTTGTGGGAATTCTTGGTGTCTTTTTTATCATGTTAGAATATCGTGGAGCGCCAACAAGCTACATTGAAGGAGTTCAAGGACGTTACTTTACTGTTACATTGCTTTTGGTACAAGTTTTTGCATCAAGTATTCCAGCGCGTCTAAATGAGGCAGGAAGGAAAGTGGTGCCGTATGCGTTAACTGGCTTGGTAATTGTATCAAATGCCTTATTGTTATTTGATACTGTTATTAGTTTAATTATGAGGAGAAACTAATGAAACTTTTGAAAAATATGTTTTATAATACCTCATACCAGTTATTGACTTTGTTGTTACCTTTAGTAACAGTTCCTTATGTTTCCCGTGTACTATCTCCTCAAGGCATCGGTATTAATGCCTATACGAGCTCCATTGTCATGTACTTTACTTTATTTGGTGCTTTAGGGATATCTTTGTACGGTAATCGTGAGATAGCTTTTGTGCAGTCAAATAAGTATAAGAGAAGTAAGATATTTTGGGAATTAGTTGTATTAAAACTTGCCTCTGTATCTATAGCAACGTTATTATTCTTTGGATTTGTCTTACTTACAAACGAATGGCAATTATTCTATTTAATTCAAGGTATTAATTTATTAGCGACTGCAACTGATATTTCGTGGTATTTTATTGGAGTTGAAGACTTTAAGATAATTGTCATTCGTAATACCATTGTTAAGCTTATTACAGTTGTTTTGACCTTCTTAGTTGTGAAGACGCCAGATGACCTAGCACTTTATATGTTTTTAATTGCATTTGCATCATTACTCGGAAATTTAACAGTCTGGCATCATTTAAAGCATGAAATCATCAAGATACCATTTAGTAGATTAGATATCTTAATACATCTAAGACCAACTTTAATGTTATTTTTACCCCAAATCACCATGCAGATTTATCTCTCTCTTAACAAGAGTATGCTGGGAGCAATGGATAGTGTGGTCAGTGCTGGATATTTTGATCAATCTGATAAAATTATTCGTATTTTATTTACCATTGTTTCAGCAATCGGAGGAGTTTTCTTACCAAGGCTCTCCAGTCTATTTTCTTCAGGAAAAGAAAAGCAAGCTAAGGCTTTACTTTTGAAACTTGTTGATTTAAGCAATGCTATCTCAATGTTAATGATTGCGGGAGTGGTAGGAGTTTCGTCGACATTTGCTGTCTTCTTTTTTGGGAAAGGGTATGAAGCTGTCGGTCCGCTAATGGCTGTTGAGTCTTTGATGATCATTTGCATTTCTTATGGTAACGCTTTAGGGACACAGTATCTACTGGCTTCAAGACGTACAAAAGCTTACACAATGTCTGCAGTTATTGGACTTGTGGCAAATGTTGTGCTTAATATACTTTTAATACCAATTTTAGGTGCTATGGGAGCTATTATCTCTACAGTTATTACTGAATTTATTGTCTCCCTATATCAAGCTATCTCTTTAAGAGATGTATTTACTTTTAAAGAATTAACAAGAGGAATGCTGCGCTATTTAATTGCTGCTACTCTTAGTGGAGCTGTACTCTATTATATCAATACTCAAATGTCAGTATCATTGGTAAATTATGTCATTCAAAGTTTAGTAGCAGTAACTATCTATGTCGGTATCGTTTTTATAACCAAAGCACCAGTCATTCAGTTATTTAGAGATTTTAGAAAAGAGCATAGAACATGAAATATTTAGCGGGTATTGTCACCTTTAACCCCAATATTGAACGCTTAGATCAGAACATTCGAGCAATTTATCCTCAAGTAAGCCACATCTATATCGTAGATAATGGCTCGAAAAATAAGGAAGAAATTTCTCAATTAGTAGCCGATTATAATGAAGAGGGGCACCTAACTGTTGATTATTTAACAGAAAATAAAGGGATTGCATATGCTTTGAACTGTATCGGTCAATTTGCAGTAGCACAAGAATTTGATTGGTTCTTGACTTTAGATCAAGATTCGGTTGTCCTAGGTGATTTGATAGATAATTATGAAAATTACCTTCATTTACCTAAGGTCGGTATGTTATCTTGTTTGTATCAAGATATGAACCGTGAAAATTTAGTGATGCAAGAATTTGACTATAAAGAAATTGAAGAGTGTATTACTTCGGCTGCTTTAATGAAAACGAGCGTTTTCGAAGAAACATCTGGCTTTGCAGAAGAGATGTTTATTGATTTTGTTGACTCTGAAATGAATTATCGTCTGTCAGAGATGGGATATAAGACTTATCAGGTTAATTTTATTGGTCTGTTACACGAAATTGGACACTCTTCACGAGTTAAAAAATTTGGCCATGTTTTTCATGTATTGAATCATTCACCATTTCGAAAATATTACATGATACGCAATGCGATCTATATTATAAAAAAATATGGTAAGAAGAAGCGATACAAATATTTAGTATTTATGCGAAATGAATTTGTTCGAGTGTTGGTAGCAGAAGAGCAAAAGAGCAAAAAAATAGTTGCTATGATTAAAGGCTTAAAAGATGGCTTATTGATGAAAGTGGATAAATATGGAAAATAAGGTAAAAACAGTTGCTGTTTTCTCAGGATATTATCTACCCTTCCTCGGAGGTATTGAACGTTATACAGATAAAATGACAGCAGATTTGGTTAAGCGTGGCTACCGTGTTGTTATTGTAACAACTAATCATGGTGATTTACCGATTATAGATGAAGACAAGGGTAGAAAAATTTACCGTTTACCGACCAAAAATATTGTCAAGCAGCGCTATCCTATTATTAACAAAAATCGAGAATACAACACGCTGATGAAATATGTTTCAGATGAAAATATTGATTTTGTGATTTGTAATACACGTTTTCAGTTAACAACGTTAGAAGGGCTATCTTTTGCAAAGAAGCACCATTTACCTAGTATTGTTTTAGACCATGGGTCAAGTCATTTTTCTGTCAATAATCGTTTTTTAGATTTCTTTGGAGCTATCTATGAACATCTTCTCACAGCGCGTGTTAAGCATTATCGTCCAGATTTTTATGCGGTATCCAAGAGAAGCGTTGAATGGTTAAAACATTTTAATATAGAAGCTAAAGGAGTTATTTATAATTCGGTATCTGAAAGTCTAGGCTCTGATTTTGCTGACACGGCTTACCTTGAAAAATCTGCTGATGATATTTTCATCACTTATGCTGGTAGAATTATTAAAGAAAAAGGCATTGAATTGCTCTTAGAAGCATTTTTGATGTCACAGTACTCTGAAAATGTTTATTTACAGATTGCAGGAGACGGACCTGAATTAGCACATTTGAAAGAGAAATATCAGTCCAAACAGATTAACTTTTTGGGGAAATTAAACTTTGAACAGACTATGTCTTTAATGGCACAGACTGATATCTTTGTTTACCCATCAATGTATCCAGAGGGATTACCAACCTCTATTTTAGAAGCTGGTCTACTTTCAAGTGCTATTATTGCAACAGATCGCGGTGGAACAGTTGAAGTTATCGATAGCCCTGAGTTAGGAATCATCATGGAAGAAAATACTCAGTCACTCCATGAATCTCTTGATTTATTAGTAAAAGATAAGGCATTAAGAGAGAAACTACAACAGAATATTGCTAAAAGAATTAAAGAACATTTCACCTGGGAAAAAACAGTTGAAAAGTTGGATTATATTATTCAAAAAAATTAACATTAAAAAGCTAGAGCATTGTGTAATGCTCTAGCTTTTTAATGTTAATTTTTAAGAGTTATAGGAGCTACGGGTAGTTATTTCATTGTTCTTTGCAAAAAGTTTACAATATTTTTCTTCTTGTATTGATGAAATAATTTCTTGGATTTGATTGATCTGGTCTGGAGTATGAATCAAATCAATATATGTAATTAAACTCTCTGAAGAAATCTCATGTTTTATAAAGGAAGAAAGCTTTGGGTTGGTAATAATAATATCTGGATTAAGATTAGTAATATTGGAAAGATCATCAGTTAATAAATAGTAAGGGTGGAAATGAATCTGTTTAGAAGAAAACCTCTGTGATAAACATTCTGTTAAAATTTTGTTATTAATAAAGTCTGTAGTTAGTACGGCTATTTGTATCGGAGGAATATGATTTTTGATAATTCTTTCTAGGTGAGCACAAAGGAGAAGAAAATGTTGTTCCTTAAACGTGTATTCTCCAATTTCACTTAACCAATTTGTAATTATCGGTCGGAGAATAGTAGTTAATTTATCATGTCTATGATAGTTCCATGAAGGAAATGAAATTGTTTCAGGGATTAATTGATTTAATCCTAAAATAAATGTTCGGGAAAAAATGATAGCAACTTTTACCAACTCGTCATGATAGGAGTCAGATAAGGGAAGGGCATCTTTGAGTGGCTGTAATAATTTTTGGAATTTGGGATAATTTTCGAAAATAGCTATTACATTATCGATACGCTTCTCAGTCCAATTTGGATTAGAAAAAGAGTTATGGGAAGTAAGGTAAGCAAGAAAAATATAGTCTATATCGTCTTTTTTAAATTAATTTTAAAGGAATCTATAATAACATTTTTGACACAATATTGTAATGTATCATAGATAAATATATTTTGTAGTTCAATGAAAAGGGGTGAGTAAGGGACAACTACATTATAATTAATACGTTTCCATGATAGAGACAATAATGTATCAAATAAAAAGAAAAATCATTCAAAAATTGGGAAAAAACTTTAAAATTCCATACCTTATAATAAGAAATTATTGATATCATAATAAGTGATAGTTTTTATATTCTAGGATATTCTGTATCTGATCTTAGATTTAGAAACGACATTTCGGCACAATAGGAGTTGTAAAATGAGAAAATACCAAAAATTTTCTAAAATATTGACGTTAAGTCTTTTTTGTTTGTCGCAAATACCGCTTAATACCAATGTTTTAGGGGAAAGTACCGTACCGGAAAATGGTGCTAAAGGAAAGTTAGTTGTTAAAAAGACAGATGACCAGAACAAACCACTTTCAAAAGCTACCTTTGTTTTAAAAACTACTGCTCATCCAGAAAGTAAAATAGAAAAAGTAACTGCTGAGCTAACAGGTGAAGCTACTTTTGATAATCTCATACCTGGAGATTATACTTTATCAGAAGAAACAGCGCCCGAAGGTTATAAAAAGACTAACCAGACTTGGCAAGTTAAGGTTGAGAGTAATGGAAAAACTACGATACAAAATAGTGGTGATAAAAATTCCACAATTGGACAAAATCAGGAAGAACTAGATAAGCAGTATCCCCCCACAGGAATTTATGAAGATACAAAGGAATCTTATAAACTTGAGCATGTTAAAGGTTCAGTTCCAAATGGAAAGTCAGAGGCAAAAGCAGTTAACCCATATTCAAGTGAAGGTGAGCATATAAGAGAAATTCCAGAGGGAACATTATCTAAACGTATTTCAGAAGTAGGTGATTTAGCTCATAATAAATATAAAATTGAGTTAACTGTCAGTGGAAAAACCATAGTAAAACCAGTGGACAAACAAAAGCCGTTAGATGTTGTCTTCGTACTCGATAATTCTAACTCAATGAATAACGATGGCCCAAATTTTCAAAGGCATAATAAAGCCAAGAAAGCTGCCGAAGCTCTTGGGACCGCAGTAAAAGATATTTTAGGAGCAAACAGTGATAATAGGGTTGCATTAGTTACCTATGGTTCAGATATTTTTGATGGTAGGAGTGTAGATGTCGTAAAAGGATTTAAAGAAGATGATAAATATTATGGCCTTCAAACTAAGTTCACAATTCAGACAGAGAATTATAGTCATAAACAATTAACAAATAATGCTGAAGAGATTATAAAAAGGATTCCGACAGAAGCTCCTAAAGCTAAGTGGGGATCTACTACCAATGGATTAACTCCAGAGCAACAAAAGGAGTACTATCTTAGTAAAGTAGGAGAAACATTTACTATGAAAGCCTTCATGGAGGCAGATGATATTTTGAGTCAAGTAAATCGAAATAGTCAAAAAATTATTGTTCATGTAACTGATGGTGTTCCTACGAGATCATATGCTATTAATAATTTTAAACTGGGTGCATCATATGAAAGCCAATTTGAACAAATGAAAAAAAATGGATATCTAAATAAAAGTAATTTTCTACTTACTGATAAGCCCGATGATATAAAAGGAAATGGGGAGAGTTACTTTTTGTTTCCCTTAGATAGTTATCAAACACAGATAATCTCTGGAAACTTACAAAAACTTCATTATTTAGATTTAAATCTTAATTACCCTAAAGGTACAATTTATCGAAATGGACCAGTGAAAGAACATGGAACACCAACCAAACTTTATATAAATAGTTTAAAACAGAAAAATTATGACATTTTTAATTTTGGTATCGATATATCTGGTTTTAGACAAGTTTATAATGAGGAGTATAAGAAAAATCAAGATGGTACTTTTCAAAAATTGAAAGAGGAAGCTTTTAAACTTTCAGATGGAGAAATCACAGAACTAATGAGGTCGTTCTCTTCCAAACCTGAGTACTACACCCCTATCGTAACTTCAGCCGATACATCTAACAATGAAATTTTATCTAAAATTCAGCAACAATTTGAAACGATTTTAACAAAAGAAAACTCAATTGTTAATGGAACTATCGAAGATCCTATGGGTGATAAAATCAATTTACAGCTTGGTAATGGACAAATATTACAGCCAAGTGATTATACTTTACAGGGAAATGATGGAAGTGTAATGAAGGATGGTATTGCAACTGGTGGGCCTAATAATGATGGTGGAATACTTAAGGGGGTTAAATTAGAATACATCGGAAATAAACTCTATGTTAGAGGTTTGAATTTAGGAGAAGGTCAAAAAGTAACACTCACATATGATGTGAAACTAGATGACAGTTTTATAAGTAACAAATTCTATGACACTAATGGTAGAACAACATTGAATCCTAAGTCAGAGGATCCTAATACACTTAGAGATTTTCCAATCCCTAAAATTCGTGATGTGAGAGAATATCCTACAATAACGATTAAAAACGAGAAGAAGTTAGGTGAAATTGAATTTATAAAAGTTGATAAAGATAATAATAAGTTGCTCCTCAAAGGAGCTACGTTTGAACTTCAAGAATTTAATGAAGATTATAAACTTTATTTACCAATAAAAAATAATAATTCAAAAGTAGTGACGGGAGAAAACGGCAAAATTTCTTACAAAGATTTGAAAGATGGCAAATATCAGTTAATAGAAGCAGTTTCGCCGGAGGATTATCAAAAAATTACTAATAAACCAATTTTAACTTTTGAAGTGGTTAAAGGATCGATAAAAAATATAATAGCTGTTAATAAACAGATTTCTGAATATCATGAGGAAGGTGACAAGCATTTAATTACCAACACGCATATTCCACCAAAAGGAATTATTCCTAAGACAGGTGGGAAAGGAATTCTATCTTTCATTTTAATAGGTGGAGCTATGATGTCTATTGCAGGTGGAATTTATATTTGGAAAAGGTATAAGAAATCTAGTGATATGTCCATCAAAAAAGATTAAAAATTATGCGCTTTAGTATTCTTAATTAATTAACTAAAATTCCATGACTTGAAGGGAGTGGTGCTGCGGTGTATTAAAATCCGCATATTATTAATCATGTTGATTAACTAAAATAAGAAGGAGATAGAAATGAAAAAAATCAACAAATATTTTGCAGTCTTCTCGGCATTGCTACTGACCGTAACATCATTGTTCTCAGTTGCACCAGTGTTTGCGGAAGAAGCAAAAACTACTGACACAGTGACCTTGCACAAGATTGTCATGCCTCGAACTGCATTTGACGGTTTTACTGCTGGTACAAAGGGTAAGGATAATACTGACTACGTTGGTAAACAAATCGAAGACCTTAAAACTTACTTTGGCTCAGGCGAAGCGAAAGAAATCGCAGGTGCTTACTTTGCTTTCAAAAATGAAGCTGGTACTAAATACATCACTGAAAATGGTGAAGAAGTTGATACTTTGGATACAACAGATGCCAAAGGTTGTGCTGTTCTTAAAGGTTTAACAACAGACAATGGTTTCAAATTTAACACTTCTAAATTAACAGGAACTTACCAAATCGTTGAATTGAAAGAAAAATCTACATACAACAACGATGGTTCTATCTTGGCTGATTCAAAAGCAGTTCCAGTTAAAATCACTCTTCCATTGGTAAACGACAATGGTGTTGTTAAAGACGCTCACGTTTATCCAAAGAACACTGAAACAAAACCACAAGTAGATAAGAACTTCGCAGATAAAGAACTTGATTATGCGAACAACAAAAAAGACAAAGGGACTGTCTCAGCATCTGTTGGTGATGTTAAAAAATACCATGTTGGAACAAAAATCCTTAAAGGTTCAGACTATAAGAAATTAATCTGGACCGATAGCATGACCAAAGGTTTGACTTTCAACAACGATATTGCTGTAACATTGGATGGTGCAACTCTTGATGCTACAAATTACAAACTTGTAGCAGATGACCAAGGTTTCCGCCTTGTCTTGACTGACAAAGGTCTTGAAGCAGTGGCAAAAGCCGCAAAAACAAAAGATGTTGAAATCAAGATCACTTACTCAGCTACTTTGAACGGTTCTGCTGTCGTTGAAGTTCTAGAAACCAATGATGTTAAATTGGACTACGGCAACAACCCAACAATTGAAAATGAACCAAAAGAAGGTATTCCAGTTGATAAGAAAATCACTGTTAACAAAACATGGGCAGTAGATGGCAATGAAGTGAATAAAGCAGATGAAACAGTTGATGCTGTCTTCACCTTGCAAGTTAAAGATGGTGACAAATGGGTGAATGTTGATTCAGCTAAAGCAACAGCTGCAACTAGCTTCAAACACACTTTTGAAAACTTGGATAATGCTAAAACTTACCGCGTTATCGAACGTGTTAGCGGCTACGCTCCAGAATACGTCTCATTTGTAAATGGCGTTGTAACCATCAAGAACAACAAAGACTCAAATGAGCCAACTCCAATCAACCCATCAGAACCAAAAGTGGTGACTTATGGACGTAAATTTGTGAAAACAAATAAAGATGGAAAAGAACGCTTGGCAGGAGCTACCTTCCTTGTTAAGAAAGATGGCAAGTACTTGGCACGTAAATCAGGTGTTGCAACAGATGCAGAAAAAGCTGCTGTAGATTCAACTAAATCAGCATTGGATGCTGCTGTTAAAGCTTACAATGATTTGACTAAAGAAAAACAAGAAGGTCAAGATGGTAAATCAGCATTGGCTACCGTTAGTGAAAAACAAAAAGCTTACAATGATGCCTTTGTTAAAGCTAACTACTCATACGAATGGGTTGAAGATAAAAATGCTAAGAATGTTGTTAAATTGATTTCTAACGATAAAGGTCAATTTGAAATTACTGGCTTGACTGAAGGTCAATACTCATTGGAAGAAACACAAGCACCAACTGGTTATGCTAAATTATCAGGTGATGTTTCGTTTAATGTTAATGCTACTTCATACAGTAAAGGTTCTGCTCAAGATATTGAGTATACCCAAGGTTCTAAAACTAAAGATGCACAACAAGTTATCAATAAGAAGGTTACTATTCCACAAACAGGTGGTATTGGTACAATTTTTTTCACAATTATTGGATTAAGTATTATGCTTGGAGCGGTAGTTATCATGAAAAGACGTCAATCAGAGGAAGTTTAAGATTAGCTTTTGATGATGTGTAAGCACAGTTAAAGCTGTGCTTATGATCTAAGGGTATTTCAGTAGAAGTACTCTTAGATCATAAGCAAGAGCCATTATTTAGGAGATGACGTGAAGACTAAAAAAATTATCAAAAAAACAAAAAAAAAGAAATCAAATCTGCCTTTTATCATTCTTTTTCTAATAGGTCTATCTATCTTATTGTATCCAGTGGTATCACGATTTTACTATACGATAGAATCTAATAACCAAACACAAGATTTTGAGAGAGCTGCTAAAAAACTTAGTCAGAAAGAAATCAATCGGCGTATGGCTCTAGCACAAGCATATAATGATTCTTTAAATAATGTCCATCTTGAAGATCCTTATGAGAAAAAACGAATTCAAAAGGGGATAGCAGAGTACGCCCGTATGTTAGAGGTAAGTGAAAAAATCGGCATAATTTCAGTTCCTAAGATAGGTCAAAAACTCCCTATATTTGCAGGTTCAAGTCAAGAAGTTCTATCTAAAGGAGCAGGTCATTTAGAAGGTACCTCTCTTCCAATTGGAGGCAATAGCACCCATACCGTTATAACAGCGCACTCAGGAATTCCAGATAAAGAGCTCTTTTCTAACCTTAAAAAGTTAAAAAAAGGAGATAAGTTTTATATTCAAAACATAAAAGAAACGATAGCATATCAAGTAGATCAGATAAAAGTCGTTACACCCGATAACTTTTCAGATTTGTTGGTTGTTCCTGGACATGATTATGCAACCTTATTGACTTGCACCCCGATTATGGTCAATACACACAGACTTTTAGTAAGGGGTCATCGTATCCCTTATAAAGGTCCTATTGATGAAAAATTAATAAAAGACGGTCATTTAAACACGATTTATAGATATCTTTTCTATATATCTTTAGTTATTATTGCTTGGTTACTTTGGTTAATAAAACGTCAACGTCAAAAAAATCGTTTATCAAGTGTTAGAAAAGGAATTGAATCATAATGCGAGGAAAATTTCAGAAAAACCTTAAGAAATCGGTCGTTTTAAATCGATGGATGAATATAGGTTTGATATTATTATTCTTAGTAGGTCTTTTGATAACCTCATATCCTTTTATTTCAAATTGGTACTATAATATTAAAGCTAATAATCAAGTAACTAACTTTGATAATCAAACCCAAAAATTAAATGCTAAAGAGATTAATAGACGATTTGAGTTAGCAAAAGCTTATAATAGAACACTGGACCCAAGCCGCCTATCAGATCCCTATACTGAAAAAGAAAAAAAAGGTATTGCTGAATACGCCCATATGCTTGAGATTACTGAAATGATTGGATATATTGATATACCGTCTATCAAGCAAAAATTACCTATCTATGCGGGGACTACCAGTAGTGTTCTTGAAAAAGGAGCAGGACACCTTGAAGGAACTTCTTTGCCAATTGGTGGAAAAAGTTCACATACTGTTATCACAGCTCATCGCGGCTTACCTAAAGCTAAGTTATTTACAGATTTAGATAAACTTAAAAAAGGAAAAATTTTTTATATTCATAATATCAAAGAAGTTTTAGCCTATAAGGTTGATCAAATAAGTGTTGTAAAGCCAGATAATTTTTCTAAATTATTGGTTGTTAAAGGTAAGGATTATGCGACTTTGCTAACATGTACACCTTATTCGATTAATTCACATCGTTTACTAGTTAGAGGGCATCGAATCAAGTATGTACCTCCTGTTAAAGAAAAGAACTATTTAATGAAAGAATTGCAAACACACTATAAACTTTATTTCCTCTTATCAATCCTAGTTATTCTTATATTAGTCGCTTTACTATTATATTTAAAACGAAAATTTAAAGAGAGAAAGAGAAAGGGAAATCAAAAATGAAAAAGATTAGAAAAAGTTTAGGACTTCTACTATGTTGCTTTTTAGGATTGGTACAATTAGCGTTTTTTTCGGTAGCCAGTGTAAATGCTGATACCCCTAATCAACTAACAATCACACAGATAGGACTTCAGCCAAATACTACAGAGGAGGGGATTTCTTATCGTTTATGGACTGTGACTGACAACTTAAAAGTTGATTTATTGAGCCAAATGACAGATAGCGAATTGAACCAGAAGTATAAGAGTATCTTGACTTCTCCTACTGATACTAATGGTCAGACAAAGATAGCACTCCCAAATGGTTCGTACTTTGGTCGTGCTTATAAAGCTGATCAAAGCGTTTCAACAATAGTACCTTTTTATATTGAATTACCAGATGATAAGTTATCAAATCAATTACAGATAAATCCTAAGCGAAAAGTTGAAACAGGCCGATTAAAACTTATTAAATATACAAAAGAAGGAAAGATAAAGAAAAGGCTATCAGGAGTAATATTTGTATTATACGATAACCAGAATCAGCCAGTTCGCTTTAAAAATGGACGATTTACGACCGATCAAGATGGGATTACTTCATTAGTAACTGATGATAAGGGAGAAATTGAGGTTGAAGGTTTATTACCTGGTAAGTATATTTTTCGAGAAGTAAAAGCACTAACTGGTTACCGTATATCTATGAAGGATGCTGTAGTTGCTGTAGTTGCTAATAAAACACAGGAAGTAGAGGTAGAAAACGAAAAAGAAACTCCTCCACCAACAAATCCTAAACCATCACAACCGCTTTTTCCACAATCATTTCTTCCTAAAACAGGAATGATTATTGGTGGAGGACTGACAATTCTTGGTTGTATTATTTTGGGAATTTTGTTTATCTTTTTAAGAAAAACTAAAAATAGCAAATCTGAAAGAAACGATACAGTATAGTAATTTGGTATTAATATGATTTTTAATCACTACTACTAATTAGTAATTAAAAAACTTGCAATTGCAAGTTTTTTTTGTTATGCTATAGGTGTCTTCAGGGCAGGGTGTAATTCCCGACCGGCGGTAATCGCTTCCAACTTATTTGTCAGTTGTGAAGCATCAGTCCGCGAGCGAAAGCTGATGTGGTGAGATTCCACAACCGACAGTAAAGTCTGGATGGGAGAAGACAAAGGTTTTTTTCGCGTACCTACGCTTACCTTTGGAGCTTCTTTCAATTTATTTAAATTGGAGGAATTTTTTTATGACAAATACACGTAAAATGGTGACAATCGCCATTCTTTCTGCCTTATCTTTTGTATTGATGATGGTTTCATTTCCATTAATACCAGGAGCAGAATTTTTAAAGGTTGATTTTTCAATCCTTCCGATGTTAGTTACTTTTATTTTATTTGATTTGAAATCAAGTTATGGTGTACTCTTATTAAGATCACTTTTAAAAGTTATACTTGCTAATCGTGGTCCAGAAACCTTTATCGGTTTACCGATGAATATGGTTGCTCTAGCTTTATTTTTAGCAAGTTTCGCTATTTTCTGGAAAAATAGAGAGAGTGCAAAAGATTTTATTAAAGCTAGTCTATTTGGTACAGTTAGCTTGACTGTATCTATGGTAGCTCTCAACTATGTCTTTGCGATTCCTTTGTATGCTATATTTGCTAACTTTGATATCAGAACATTTATTGGTGTAGGCAATTACCTTTTAACAATGGTTATTCCATTTAATATCGTTGAGGGAATTTTAATTTCGATTGTTTTCTATCTAACTTACGTGGCTTGTTTGCCAATATTAGAAAGATATAAAAAGACTAATGTTATCTCGTCAAAATAGTAAACTTATTCAAGCATTTATTGCTATTATCTTATTTTTCAGTTTAGGATTGGTCATCAAATATTGGCCCGACACTGTAATTGCATTTGACCAAACTATTCAAGAAAGTGTTAGAGGACAGTTGCCAAATCTTTCTACAAGATTTTTCAAGTTAATCACTGTGATTGGTAATACTGTAAGCCAGATAGCTATTGCGATTATGAGCGTCACTTTCTGTTACCTTAAGAAGTGGTATCCTCAAGCTAGATTTATCGCAGTAAATGCTATTATCTCTGGTATATGTATACTTTCTTTAAAACTTATTTTTCAAAGAGTAAGACCAACTTTACCCCATTTAGTATTTGCAGGTGGCTATTCGTTTCCCAGTGGGCACTCGATGGGAACATTTATGATATTTGGGAGTATTATTATTTTATTGCAGTACTATATGCCTAATAGTATATGGAAACTGTTGTGCCAAGGTATTTTGGGTTTGCTCATTTTTTTAATTGGGTTATCTCGTATTTACCTAGGGGTTCATTTTCCGACAGATGTTTTAGCTGGTTTTATACTTGCTTATGGTATTTTGAATCTAACTGCGTATATCTTTTTAGCCAAGGATTGGTTAAAGAAAGTGAAGTAAATAAAAGATTGGGACTAACTGATGTTCCAATCTTTTTTAGTTTTATTGTAGTAGTGAGGTTATTTTAGTTAAAATTGTGATACAATTATCCTATGAAAAAACGTTATCGTGCGATTAATGATTATTATCGAGAACTCTTTGGAGAAAAAATATTTAAATTACCTATAGATGCTGGTTTTGACTGTCCTAACAGAGACGGAACAGTTGCTAGAGGAGGGTGCACTTTTTGCACAGTTTCTGGTTCAGGGGATGCTATAGTTGCTCCAGAAGCTCCTATTCGTGAACAATTCTATAAAGAAATTGATTTCATGCATAGAAAGTGGCCTGAAGTTAATAAATACTTAGTCTATTTTCAAAATTTTACCAATACCCATGCTAAGTTAGAGATAATTAAAGAGCGTTACGAACAGGCTATTAATGAGCCAGGAGTTATCGGGATCAACATCGGAACAAGGCCGGATTGCTTACCTGATGAAACTATATACTATCTCGCTGAACTTTCTGAAAGAATGCATGTGACTTTAGAATTAGGCCTTCAGACAACTTATGAAGCAACTTCTGCATTAATAAATAGAGCACATTCATATGACCTTTACAAAAAAACTGTTAAGAGAGTACGAGAATTAGCTCCTAAAGTAGAAATCGTTTCTCACCTAATAAATGGTCTCCCAGGGGAGACACATGATATGATGGTGGAAAATGTTCGTCGATGTGTTATGGATAATGATATTCAGGGTATAAAATTACACCTTCTGCATCTTATGACTAATACAAGAATGCAGAGAGATTACCATGAAGGTCGTTTACGTTTGTTAAGTCAAGAAGACTATATTTCGATTATTTGTGACCAACTGGAGATTATTCCAAAACATATTGTTATTCACCGAATTACTGGTGATGCGCCACGTCATATGTTAATTGGACCGATGTGGAGCCTTAATAAATGGGAAGTGCTTAATGCCATTGACAAAGAAATGGAGAAAAGACAGTCATATCAAGGATGTAAAGTTGAGGTAAAACATGATTAAAAGACCAATTCATCTTTCTCATGATTTTTTAGCAGAAGTTATTGATAAAGAAGCAATAACGCTTGATGCAACTATGGGAAATGGGAATGATACTGTTTTTTTAGCGAAAAGTTCTAAAAAAGTTTATGCATTTGATATTCAAGAAGAAGCAATAGCAAAAACGAAAGCAAAGCTCACGGGGCAAGGGATCTCTAACGTTGAACTTATCTTGGATGGGCATGAAAATTTGGAACAGTATGTTCATACACCTTTAAGAGCAGCTATATTTAATCTGGGATACTTACCCTCAGCGGATAAAACAGTTATTACAAAACCTCACACAACTATCAAGGCAATCAAAAACGTTTTAGATATTTTAGAAGTAGGTGGACGTCTATCGCTTATGGTTTATTATGGTCATGATGGTGGAAAAAGTGAGAAAGATGCGGTGATAGCATTCGTGGAACAATTACCACAGAATAATTTCGCTACAATGCTTTATCAACCACTCAATCAAGTTAATACGCCCCCCTTTTTAATTATGGTAGAAAAGTTACAATCATATGAAAATGAGGTGTAACTATCTTTAGGCAATTAGCAAAAATGATAATTGCTATAAAATGCCATAAACAATATTATCGACTATGCGCTCAGTGCTATTATATGATATAATGATAGCATTATCTAATAGAAGAACAGTTGGTAGAGTTAATCGCTATCAGCTAAATTCAAATAATTTTTATTTAGGAGTAATTTTCCATGGAAGACCCTGGCAGTCAGAGTTTGTTACTACAATTTGTTGTTTTATTAATATTAACCCTATTTAACGCCTTCTTTTCAGCATCTGAAATGGCTTTAGTATCGCTAAACCGCTCTAAAGTAGAACAGAAAGCTGAAGAAGGGGACAAAAGGTATCGACGTCTTTTGGACGTTCTTGAAAATCCCAATAATTTTTTATCAACAATTCAAGTTGGTATTACTTTTATTAGCCTTTTGCAAGGGGCTAGTTTATCCGCCTCATTAGGACATGTGATTTCAGGGTGGCTAGGAAATTCAGCAACAGCCCGTACAGCAGGGAGTATTATTGCGCTAATCTTTTTAACATATGTCTCTATTGTTCTAGGAGAATTATATCCTAAGCGTATTGCTATGAATTTGAAAGATCGTCTAGCAATTGTTTCAGCTCCCATTATTATCTTTCTGGGGAAAATCGTAAGCCCCTTTGTATGGTTGCTCTCAGCTTCAACTAACTTATTGAGTAGAATCACTCCGATGACTTTTGATGATGCTGACGAGAAGATGACACGTGATGAAATTGAATATATGTTGACGAATAGTGAAGAAACTTTGGATGCTGAAGAAATTGAGATGCTGCAAGGGATTTTCTCGCTAGATGAAATGATGGCGCGTGAAGTTATGGTTCCGCGCACTGATGCTTTCATGATTGACATCAACAATGATGCACAATCAAATATTGAAGGAATTTTATCACAAAACTTTTCTCGTGTCCCTGTTTATGATGACGATAAAGATAGAGTTGTTGGTGTTTTACATACCAAGCGCTTATTGGAAGTGGGCTTTAAAACTGGTTTTGATACTATCGACTTGCGAAAAATACTTCAGGAACCTCTTTTTGTTCCAGAAACGATTTTTGTAGATGACCTTTTAAAAGCATTACGCAACACTCAAAATCAAATGGCCATTTTACTAGATGAATATGGTGGCGTTGCTGGTTTAGTAACTCTAGAGGATTTATTGGAAGAAATTGTCGGCGAAATTGATGATGAAACAGATACAGCTGAACAATTTGTCAGGGAAATCGATGAGAATATCTATATTGTTCTAGGAACTATGACGCTTAATGAATTTAATGATTATTTTGAGACAGAGTTAGAAAGTGATGATGTTGATACAATTGCGGGTTATTATTTAACTGGTGTGGGTAGTATTCCAAACCAAGAGGAAAAAGTAGCTTACGAAGTAGACTGCAAAGATAAACACATCACTTTGATTAATGATAAAGTTAAAGATGGTCGTATAACAAAATTGAAGGTGCTATTGTCTGATATAGAACAGAATATTGAAAAAGACTAAGATTACTTAGTCTTTTTTTCATGAAAATGATATAATAAAGTCATAAAAACGGTTACAAGGTGATGAAATGGCAGAAATAGACTATAAAAAAGTAACAGGAATGATCCATTCTACAGAAAGTTTCGGCTCTGTGGATGGGCCAGGTATTCGTTTTATCATTTTTATGCAAGGATGTAAAATGCGTTGTCAATACTGTCATAATCCTGATACTTGGGAAATGGAAACTAACAATTCAAAGGAACGTACCGTTGAGGATGTTCTAAAGGAAGCTCTCCGTTATAAACATTTTTGGGGAAAAGATGGAGGTATCACAGTTTCAGGTGGTGAAGCAATGCTGCAAATTGCCTTTATTACAGCCCTCTTTATTGAGGCTAAGAAACTAGGTATTCATACGACGCTAGATACTTGTGGTTTTGCTTATCGAGCAACACCAGAATACCATGCTATCCTTGAAAAATTGTTAGATGTTACTGATTTGGTACTCCTTGACTTAAAAGAAATTGATCCAGAACAACATAAAATTGTAACTCGTCAGTCTAACAAAAATATTTTACAGTTTGCTAGATATTTATCTGATAGAGGTACTCCGGTATGGATTCGTCATGTTTTAGTTCCTGGATTGACTGATATTGATGACCATTTAAAACGTTTGGGTGAATTTGTCCAAACACTTGATAATGTCGATAAATTTGAAGTATTGCCTTATCATACTATGGGAGAGTTCAAATGGCGTGAATTAGGAATTCCGTATCCATTAGCTGGTGTGAAACCACCAACTCCAGAACGTGTTAAAAACGCTAAAGATATCATGAAAACAGAATCCTATACAGAATATCTAAAAAGGATTCAAAATTAGTTTTAAGTTGAATTTTATTCAACTTTTTTAGTTGCAAAGGGCTTCCTAGTAAGATTTTTTGCTAAGTTATTCAATTTTTGCTACAATAAGGTGAATATAAAAGAAGAGGTAAAAACATGTCTAAAATTTTAGTCTTTGGTCACCAAAATCCAGATTCAGATGCTATTGGATCATCAGTTGCTTTTGCATATCTAGCTAAAGAAGCTTGGGGGCTTGACACAGAGGCCGTTGCTTTAGGAACTCCAAATGAAGAAACAGCATATGTTTTAGATTATTTTGGTGTTCAAGCACCTCGAGTAGTAGAATCTGCAAAAGCAGAGGGTGTAGAGACAGTCATTTTAACTGACCATAACGAATTCCAACAATCTATTTCTGATATTAAAGATGTGACAGTTTATGGTGTTGTTGATCATCATCGTGTTGCTAACTTTGAGACTGCTAATCCGTTATATATGCGTTTGGAACCAGTTGGCTCAGCATCATCGATTGTTTACCGTATGTTTAAGGAAAATGGAGTATCAGTACCCAAAGAGTTGGCTGGTTTATTATTATCAGGTTTGATTTCAGATACTCTTCTTTTGAAATCACCAACAACTCATGCTTCAGATATTCCAGTTGCAAAAGAACTAGCAGAGATTGCAGGTGTAAACTTAGAAGAATATGGTTTAGAAATGCTTAAAGCAGGTACTAACCTCTCAAGTAAGACTGCAGCGGAGTTGATTGATATTGATGCTAAAACATTTGAATTAAATGGAGAAGCTGTTCGTGTTGCACAAGTTAATACTGTGGACATTAACGATATTTTAGCACGTCAAGAAGAGATTGAAGTTGCTATTCAAGAAGCAATTGTCACAGAAGGTTATTCTGATTTTGTATTGATGATTACTGACATTGTTAATTCAAATTCAGAGATTTTAGCTCTCGGTTCAAATATGGCTAAAGTTGAAGCAGCTTTTGAATTTACACTTGAAAATAACCACGCTTTTCTTGCTGGGGCAGTATCACGTAAAAAACAAGTTGTTCCTCAATTGACAGAAAGCTACAATGCTTAATTAATCATGTAAAACGGGCTACGTCCCGTTTTTTTAGTCATACATTTAGGAGCGCTTTTATGATATTAACGTTTAATCCAGGAAAGTTAGAAAGACAAGAGTTTTTTAAGGAGCTTATTAACTATCTTTGGATACATGATGATGTAACACTAAGACAAATAAAGTCCCACTTTACAGACTACTCTAAAATTGACCGTTTGTTAGAAGAATATATTAACCATGGATATATCCTTCGCCAAAATAAACGCTACAGCCTTAATCTTCCTTTTCTGAGTTCGCTAGATGGATTAGTATTAGATGATTTGGTTTTCATAGATTCTGATAGTCAAATCTATCAGTTATTACAGAAGCGAAAATTTGTGACAAATTTAGATAACCAAACCAATCACTTGGTATTTGTAGAAGAGACAGATTTTGAAAGAAACACTTTGACTCTTTCTAATTATTTCTATAAACTAACTAACGGTTATCCACTTTCAAGAGAACAAAAAAAGCTTTATCAACTTTTAGGAGATGTTAATTCGGAATATGCTTTAAAATATATGTCAAGCTTTATATTGAAATTTCTTCGCAAGGATAGTGTTAAGCAAAAACGTACAGATATTTTTATCCAAGCTTTAGAATTACTTGGATATATTAGCTTAAACCAAGATACTACCTATCGTTTAAATGCTAAACTTGATGTTGAAGCTTTAAAGATTTACTTAACATAAAAAAAGACTGGAAGTTTGTCCAGTCTTTTTTAGTCAACTTTTGTCATCAACCAGAGAAAATAGGGGGCACCAATTATTGATACAACCAATCCAGTGGGTATACCTGTACCAACTAAGAGGAGACGACCTATAGTATCTGATACCAATAGGATAATAGCACCAATAAGAAGACAGCTAGGTAGTATAATTTTATGGTTATTTCCTAATAGTCGTCTACTTAAGTGCCCAGCGAGTAAGCCTATAAAAGTAATATTACCAATTAAGACGACGCTAATAGCAGCAAGGCTACTTGCCAGCATCAAAGTATATATTCTTTCCTTTTTTAAATGAAGTCCTAGAGCGAGAGCAGTCTGCTCGTTTAGGTTCATAATATTAAGGTGGCGACTGCGACTATATGTTAATCCCCATAACAAAATGAGAATCGGGATAAAAGTGATAATGGTAGTCCAGGAACTAATTGTAATTTTTCCACTAAGCCATTCAACGATCATATCCATTTTTTGACTATTAGACTGACTAATAATAGAAATCATAATGCCTGAAATCATTGTAGATATTCCGATACCAGTGACGATTAATCGTGTAGGGCTAATATTGTGATTTCTTCTGTATGACATAAGATAGACAAGAAAAATAGTTACCAACCCTCCAAACATAGCAAATAGGGGTAAAAAGTATAATATAGTTGGATTGCTAACATTAAATGTTCCTATGGTTAGAGCGATTACTAATCCAGCTCCAGCATTGATACCAAGAATACCGGAATCAGCTAGTGGATTTTTGGTTAACGTCTGTAATAGCAACCCAGCAATTCCTAAAGAAGCTCCCCCAAAGATACAGACAATAATACGAGGTAAACGAATGTTAGTAATGATAAAAAGGAAGGCATCATCAGATTTTCCACTTATTAGTTTTAAAACGTTAATAACGGAAGTATTAGCATAGCCAAGTGAAATTGATACTAGTATTAATAATAGTAGGATAATGACAGATGATATTAAAACAAAAGGAGCTTTATTTTTTTGAATCATAGATTTTTCCCTTTTCTAATTAACCATAGGAAACATGGAAGCCCTACGATACTGATTATAGAACTAATTGGTGTCTCTGAAGGGGGATTTATAATACGAGATGATAAGTCTACCCAGATCATGAAAGTAGCCCCTGAAAATCCTATTAAAGGTAATAACAGACGATAATCTTTGGGAATAAAAAGCTTAATAAAATGTGGAATAATCAATCCAATGAAAGAAACGGTTCCTATCAACGCGACTGATGAAGCCGATAAAAACAAAACAATAAGTAATAGAAACGCAGTCATTAATTGAGTTTTTTGTCCCAATGCTTTGGCCACAGATTCATTAAGGCTCAAGATAGTTAATTGATGTGCTAGGAGTTGTGAAATAAGTAAACCTAAAATAATGATAGGTGCTATTATGATTAGCATTTTCCAGTTAATTTGGGATAAACCACCTGCTTGCCAACCGATAACAGTTCGATTGAGTTTAAAGTATAATGTAACCACTTGTCCAACAGACGTAAAAAGTGTGGAGATCATCGCTCCAGCTAAAATGAGTCGTAGTTGGTGGTAACCCTTTTGCTTTGTATAAGAGAGTGTGAAGACTAAAAGACAAGAAATGACAGACCCTAGTAAGCAGACAATGAGAATCGTACTATAGTGCATGCTCCCTAAAAAAGCATATGCAACAACAAGGGCTAACCCAGTTCCGGCGTTAATACCTAGTAGTCCAGGATCAGCAATGGCGTTTCGAGTGACTCCCTGCATAATAGCACCTGCTTGTGACATAGCTGCACCTACTAAGATAGCTGCAATTATGCGTGGTAGTCTAATGTCAAAAATAACATCCTGAGCATTAGAGTTTTTTAAGGGATTTTTTAAAACAGTTATTAAATCACTAGTCTTGAAATTGATAGCACCAAATCGTAAGCTGGCGTAACAACCAATAAGAAATAGTATAAGTGTTATGAAAAAAACAAGCCAAAAATGATTTGACTTATTTTTTTGAACGAGTTTTTTTGAAGCTTTAAACATAAGAGGAGCTTTCTTTTAATTTGTATTTTCTTTGATAGCCTTTGTAAATGATTTTAATTGAGCTTCTAAAGATAGAGGGTCAGAGAAATAAAACACGTCGTAGTTACTTTCTATGATGTGCCCTTTTTTGACAGCTGGTAAATTCTTCCAGACATCACTTTCTTTAAGTGATGAAGCTGCTTTTTTAGTCGTTTTGTTTATATTAACAAGGGCATAATCTCCAACGTAATCACCGATTGCTTCTTGCGAAACGGTAAACCACCCTTTTTTAAAGACATCTTTTTTGACTTTTTCTGGGGCAGCATAACCTAGTGAATCATAGATTAGTTCTCCACCGCGTCCAAAATTATTACCATATAAATAGATATTTTTATCATAAAAATCCATAATAGTAAAAGTAGTGTTAGGCTTTAAGATATGGTGTAAATCTTTTTTGGCAGCGAGAGTTTTAGTTTTCCATTGGCTAACCCACTGATTAGCTTCTTTTTCTTTACCGAATACTTTCCCCAAGGCTGGCATCATATCTAAATAATTTTGTGCACCATATTTAATAACTAAAGTTGGTGCAATTTTTTTCAGAGTATTGATGTTTGGATCTTGATCGAAAACCATGATTAAATCAGGTTTTTGTGCGGCAATAGCTTCTGTATCATCAGCAGTTAATTTTTTAGCTTCTTTCAGTTGCTTACCAAAAACGGGGCTATCTTTTTCTAAGTCTAAACTGTAACTTGAAACATTAACACCTAGTTTTAATAAATACCCAGTGTAAGAATATGTAAAATTAATTACTTTTTTCGGATTTTCAGGAATTTTTCCATAATAGGTGAAGCCTTCAATTTTAGGCATTTTAGAAATAGTTGTTTTAGTGCTTTCTTGTTTAGTTTGTTGTCCGCAAGATACCAAAAAGAAGGTCAGTAGTGTGAGGACAATAATTCCAATTTTTTTCATAAGATAACATCTCCTAAATAATATTAATTTTGATCAGTTGATAATTGATAAGATAACAAAACAGGTTGTTTACTAATAGGGTCCTGAATGATATGAGCATCAATCTTAAAAATATCTTTGATAATATCTTTAGTCATGATCTGACTAGGACTACCTTCATAGATAATTTTACCGGTTTTCATTGCAACTAGATAATCAGAATAGCGCGCAGACAGGTTTAGGTCGTGTAGGACCATAATAATTGTTTTTTGCGTTTCGTTATTAAGTTTTTTGAGCAATTCCAAGACTTCTAATTGATGATTCATGTCAAGATAAGTTGTAGGTTCGTCTAAAAAGATAGTATCTGTATCTTGTGCTAAAGCCATAGCAATCCATACTTTTTGCCTCTGACCTCCTGAAAGGTCATCAACATCTCTATTAGCAAATTGCGCTACGTTAGTCATTTCCATCGCCCAATGGATTTTACTGCGATCGTCATTTGTCAAATTGCCAAGGTATTTTTGGTGTGGGAACCGTCCATAAGATATTAGTTCATAAACTGTTATCCCTTCAGTTGCTTCTAACACCTGTGGGAGAAGTGCAATCTTCTTAGCAATTTCCTTTGTGGGTAAATGTGCAATATCATGACCATCAATAGTGATAGTACCATCTTTTATTTTATGGATGCGTGTGAGAGCCTTCAAAAGAGTAGACTTTCCACATCCATTGGCACCAATAATCGTTGTTATTTTTTGGTTAAGTATACTGAGGGAAAGATTATTGATGATTTCTTTCTGATCGTAAGATACGATAATGTTTTCTGCTTTTATGTGAGACATAGAGAACCTTTCTAGCAAAAAATTAAGTTCATTATAACATAGAAAAAAGGCTTACAAAAGCCTTTTTTAGCATTAATTAAGAAAAATGTGAACAAAATGATAATTATTTAGAATGATTCAAAATAGTATCAATAATCATTATTGTTTAGCTTTTTTATCGTTTAAGGTATTTTTTCGCAACTTCTAAATCTCCAGAGTAATTGTCACGATTTCCTTTGATAATTTGATAAGCATCTGCCCCTTTACCAGCGATAATAATTGCATCTAGTTTGCAATTAGTAAGAGTACTGGCATTAGCAATTGCTTCTTCTCGATCAATGATGATAGTAACTGGACGATTAATATGGCTTGCTATTTCTTGTGAGATAACTAAGGGATCTTCAAAATTAGGATCATCTGCAGTGAGTATCACTTGTAGATTAGGATGTTGATTAATGACATCTCCGAAGTCTTTACGACGGCTTTGACCTTTATTACCAGGAGCTCCGAGCACTAATATAATATCCCCTTTTTGGTGTTCCTCAACAACAGCTAATAATTTCTTCAAACTGTCTCCGTTGTGGGCATAGTCAACGAAAATCTTTGCGCCGTTGGTTTGTGTTAGGACTTCCATGCGGCCAGGGACGGTAGTTTGTGCAATTCCGTTTTTTATATCTTCAATTGAAACACCAAGTCGGAGACAAGCAAGTCCAGCTGCGATAGCATTTTCTTGATTGAATTTTCCAATCAGCTTGATATCGTAGGTGTTCTCCAACTTTCCTTTGACATGGAAAGAAAAGGCCTGTGATTCTGTGATAACATTTTCAGAATAATCTCCATAGAAATCATGAGGAATATATTCTACCTGTTCTTTGACAATATTAAAATGATCCATCTGACTATTTACAACAACAGCATTGCTATTCTCCATCAAGAGCCGTTTGTGGAAAAAATAATCTTCGAATGTAGGGTGCTCGATAGGACCAATATGATCGGGACTAATATTTAAGAAAACGCCAACGTCAAAGGTTAAACCATAAACACGTTTGGTTAGGTATGCTTGGCTTGATACTTCCATAACTAAGTGTGTCATTTGATTCTCAACAGCTGTAGCCATCATCCGAAATAAATCAAGACTCTCGGGGGTTGTGAGATGTGATTTAAAGAAAGATTTACCATCTAATGTTGTGTTCATAGTTGAGAGCATAGCAGGACGATGGTTTACTTTTAACATATGATAAGCAAAGTAAGCCGCAGTTGTTTTTCCTTTTGTTCCAGTAAAAGCTAGAAGTTTAAGTTTGTTTTGTGGGTTATTATAGAAAGACATAGATATCAAACTCATGGCTTTTTTGATATCATTGACTAATATCACTGGAATATCGGCGCCGTAATCTATCTCAGAAACGTAAAAAGAAAGGCCTGCTGTGATTGCAGAATCTAGATATTCTTTTTTAAAAGTAGCACCCTTAGCGAAAAATAAAGTATCAGATGAAATTTGACGACTATCATATGATAAGGCATTAAAAGTTACATTTTGTGTCCAGTTATAATAATAATGCTCATGAAACAAAATCTCTCTGAAATTATGGTCATTTTTTAAAATTTCTAAAATTTTATCTATTGTAATCATACTCCTTATTTTAGACTTTATGTTCTCGTTTTACAAGTCTAAGGTAAAAGTTTATAATAAAGTGATATTTCTGAGATTTTTGTCTTTTAAATGCTAAATAATATTGAAAATAGAAAGTTTACCATGTCACAAAAAACAACAAAAGTTAGTCAGCAAGAACAAATGGTCAAAGGGACGGCTTGGTTAACAGCAGGGAATTTCATTAGTCGGTTGCTGGGAGCCATCTATATTATCCCTTGGTATGCTTGGATGGGAAAGCATGCTGCCGAAGCAAATGCTTTATTTGGGATGGGATATGAAATCTATGCTTTATTTCTTTTGATATCAACTGTTGGAATTCCAGTAGCAGTTGCAAAACAGGTATCTAAGTATAACACTTTAGGTAAAGAAGAGATGAGCATTTACCTGGTTCGGAAAATCTTGCAGTTTATGCTGATTTTAGGTGGAGTTTTTGCATTAATTATGTATATTGGTTCACCTCTATTTGCTTCACTTAGTAAAGGAGGGCAAGAACTCGTTCCAATATTGCGTAGTCTAACTCTAGCTGTTTTAGTTTTTCCTTCAATGAGTGTTTTACGTGGTTTTTTTCAAGGTTTTAATAATTTAAAACCGTATGCCATTAGTCAAGTCGCTGAGCAGATTATACGTGTCATATGGATGCTATTAACTGCTTTCTATATTATGCGTCTAGGATCAGGAGATTATATTGCCGCTGTGACACAGTCAACATTCGCCGCCTTTGTCGGTATGTTTGCTAGTATAGCTGTGCTGCTTTATTTCTTATGGCGTTATAATATGCTATCTGCTTTGATTGGTAAAACTCCAGAGCACATTAAATTAGATACTAAAGAAATACTAATTGAGACTGTTAAGGAAGCAATCCCTTTTATTATTACTGGTGCAGCAATTCAAATTTTCAAATTGATTGATCAGTTTTCATTTGGGAATACGATGGCGCTCTTTACGAATTATTCAAGTGAAGAATTACGGGTTATGTTTGCTTACTTTTCAAGCAACCCTGGTAAAGTTACGATGATTCTAATTGCTGTTGCTACCGCAATTGCTGGAGTTGGTATTCCATTGTTAACAGAGAATTTTGTTAAGAATGATAAAAAAGCCGCCGCTCGTTTGGTTGTTAATAATTTACAAATGTTACTAATGTTTTTACTGCCAGCTGTTGCAGGATCCGTTATTTTAGCAAAACCTTTGTATACAGTCTTTTATGGGTTACCGCAGGGACAAGCTTTAGGGCTTTTTGTCATATCTCTTATTCAAACAATTATTTTATCTATTTATACTGTTTTAGCACCAATGCTACAAGCATTGTTTGAAAATCGTAAAGCTATTATTTACTTCCTATATGGTCTGGTGGCAAAAGTTATTTTACAAGTTCCCTCCATTTTCCTTTTCCATGCCTATGGACCACTTTTCTCAACGACAGTAGCTCTTTGTATCCCAGTAATTCTTATGTATTTGAAAATACATGAAATTACAGGATTTAAACGCCAAGCTATTCGTCGTACAAGTGCTTTAGTCCTTATTCTAACGCTATTGATGAGCTTTATTATTTCTATGATAATATGGTTAATGAACCTGGTTATTGTACCCGATAGTAGACTGGTAAGTCTAGTTTACATTATCGTTATCGGTGCAATAGGTTTAGGGGTATATGGCTTTATGGCACTGGCCACCCATCTACTTGATAAGATGATTGGCAGTCGTGCTCAAGACTTACGCCGAAAGTTGCACCTTAACTAATGAAAAAACTAGGTTAGACAGAGTTGTTTAACCTAGTTTTTTGACGACCAAAATTATTTGTGAAATTTTAAGGTAGTCACAATATAGTGAGCTTATTTTTATGTTATAATTAAATGGAGAAATATGAGGTGAAAGATGTCTTACGAAAAGCTTTTAGAACGATTTTTAACATACGTCAAAATAAATACAAGAAGTAATCCTAATAGTACACAAACGCCAACAACTCAAAGTCAAGTTGACTTTGCTTTAACAGTTTTAAAACCAGAAATGGAAGCAATTGGTTTAAAAGATGTTCATTATTTACCTTCTAATGGGTATTTGGTTGGAACCTTACCTGCTACAAGCGACCGCTTATGCCATAAAATAGGTTTTATATCCCATATGGATACAGCTGATTTCAATGCTGAAAATATTACTCCACAAATTGTTGACTATAAAGGTGGAGATATTGAACTTGGAGACTCAGGTTACATTTTAAGTCCAAAAGATTTTCCAAATTTAAATAATTACCATGGGCAAACATTGATTACAACAGATGGTAAAACCTTACTGGGAGCAGACGATAAGTCTGGTATAGCAGAAATCATGACAGCTATGGAATATTTGGCTTCGCATCCAGAAATTGAGCACTGTGAAATTAGAGTTGGCTTTGGACCAGACGAAGAAATTGGTATAGGTGCAGATAAATTTGATGTTAAAGATTTTGATGTTGATTTTGCCTATACAGTGGATGGTGGACCACTAGGAGAATTACAGTATGAAACCTTTAGTGCAGCTGGTTTGGAGCTTACATTTGAAGGACGAAACGTTCACCCTGGAACTGCAAAAAATCAAATGATTAATGCTTTACAGCTTGCTATGGATTTTCATAGTCAATTACCAGAAAATGAACGTCCTGAACAAACAGATGGCTATCAAGGATTTTATCACTTATATGATTTAAGTGGAACAGTTGATCAAGCTAAAAGTTCATATATCATTCGAGATTTTGAGGAAGTTAATTTCTTAAAACGTAAGCACTTGGCTCAAGATATCGCTGATAATATGAATGAAGCATTACAATCTGAACGTGTAAAGGTTAAACTATACGATCAATATTACAACATGAAGAAAGTTATTGAAAAAGACATGACACCTATCAACATTGCTAAAGAAGTAATGGAAGAGTTAGACATCAAGCCAATCATAGAACCGATTCGTGGTGGTACAGATGGCTCTAAAATTTCCTTTATGGGAATCCCTACTCCTAATCTTTTTGCAGGTGGTGAAAACATGCATGGACGTTTTGAATTCGTTAGTCTACAAACAATGGAAAAAGCAGTTGATGTTATTTTAGGCATCGTTGCTAAGGATTAGTAAAGAAATATCAGATTGGAGTGGTTAAATGATAAAATTATTTGGGAAGATACGTTATCACTGGCAACCTGAACTTTCTTGGGCTATTATTTATTGGTCAATAGCCATTGCACCAATTTTTATTGGTTTATCTCTGCTATATGAAAGAACTGAGATTCCGAGTCAGGTATTTGTTCTATTTGCCATCTTTATTGTTTTAGTAGGCATTGGATTTCATCGCTATTTTGTTATTGAAGAAGATGGATATCTTAGGATTGTATCTTTTAACTTTTTAAGACGATCTAAATTTCCAATTGAAGATATTGCTAAAATTGAAGTCACTAAATCAAGTGTCACTATCAAATTTAATAATAACCATGAGCGTATTTTTTACATGCGAAAATGGCCTAAAAAATATTTTTTAGATGCACTAGCTATTGAACCTAAATTTAAGGGAGAAGTGGAGCTTCTCGATAATTTGATTAAAATGGATTATTTTGAATGTTATCGCTACGATAAAAAAGCTCTTACAAAATCGTAAGAGCTTTGGTGGGACATGATTTAACTGCTAAAACAGTATCTTGATCAGAATTTGGAACCTCTTTTTCTAGGTTATCTGTATCGGAAAATTTAACGATACCATCATCTTGATAATCAAAAATATTTGAATATGTTTGGCAAAGCCCGCAGGCAATACATTTTTCTGGAATTAGTGCAACTTTCATAGTATTATTGTAATACTTATTGATACGATTAACAAGGGGGAAGTCATGGCGAAAAAACCATGGGAAAAAAAAGTTGTGGAAAACAATAGTCATAGAAAAGACAAAATTACAAGAACGAGTAGAGGTGTGGTGTCAAGTACTCCTTGGCTTACCGCTTTCTTGAGTGCATTCTTTGTTATTGTCGTTGCTATTTTATTTATAGTATTTTATACTTCAAATAGAGGAGAAGACAGAGCAAAAGAAACTTCTGGTTTTTATGGTGCTTCAAGTCAAAAAGTTAATAGTTCTAAAACGAAAAAAGCATCTACAAGTAAGAAAACAACGTCATCATCAAAAACTAAAACTAGTGATAAATCAACAACATCTTCTAGTACAGTAGCAAGTTCGAGTGAGACATCGACATCATCTTCAGTAAACGGTGGAACAATCGTAGTTCAACCAGGTGAGGGAGCAGCCTCCATAGCTGCTCGTGCAGGTATCTCAGTTGCTCGTTTACAAGAACTTAATCCTGGTCATATGACCTCAGGGTATTGGTATGCTAATCCAGGCGATCCTGTGGTTGTAAATTAAGGGGAGGATTATGAACTCAATTAATATTGCTATTGATGGACCAGCATCAAGTGGGAAAAGTACTGTCGCTAAGATTATTGCTAAAAATTTGAATTACACTTACCTTGATACAGGTGCTATGTATCGTTGTGCTACTTATCTGGCTTTACAGCATGGATATGAAGCACAAGATGTTTCGAAAATTTTAGGACTCCTAGCTGAAAGACCGATTTCTTTTGGTAAAGCAGAAGATGGCAGCCAGACAGTCTTTATTGGCACAGAAGAAGTTACTTTAGCTATCCGTCAAAACGATGTTACTAACAATGTCTCGTGGGTTTCTGCTATCCCAGAGATTCGAGAAGAGTTAGTAAACCAGCAGCGTCGTATAGCCAAAGATGGTGCTATTATAATGGATGGTCGTGACATAGGAACAGTTGTTTTGCCAGATGCAGAATTAAAGATTTTTTTAGTTGCTTCTGTTGATGAAAGAGCTGAGCGTCGCTTTAAAGAAAATCAAGAAAAAGGCATTGAGAGTGATTTTGAAACACTGAAATCAGAAATTGCTGCTCGTGATTATAAAGATAGCCATCGAGAAGTTTCACCATTAAAGGCAGCAGAAGATGCTATTGAATTTGATACTACAGGAGTATCAATTGAAGGTGTTGTAACTTTTATTCAAGAAAAAGCAGAAAAAATAATTGACATGAAGAATTAGTCATGATATACTAGTTGCAATGAGAAAAGCAGAAGTGAGAACTTCTCGCCTTGCGACTTAGGTTGTCTGGCCCAACATGTCAAGATTCCATCTAGGAAGATTATATGTGCGGGCTTGATTTATCAAGTCCGCTTTCGTTTTTCTCTAAAAAAATAAAGAGGTGAAGATCATAGCTAAAAAAGATCTATTCATTAACGATGAAATTCGCGTTCGTGAAGTTCGTCTGGTTGGTCTCGAGGGTGAACAATTAGGTATTAAACCATTGTCTGAAGCTCAAGCAATTGCAGATGATGCTAATGTTGATTTGGTTTTAATTCAGCCACAAGCTACACCACCTGTTGCGAAAATTATGGACTATGGTAAGTTCAAATTTGAGTATCAAAAGAAACAAAAAGAACAACGTAAAAAACAAAGCGTTGTTACTGTTAAGGAAGTTCGTCTTAGCCCAGTTATTGATAAAGGGGATTTTGAAACAAAACTTCGTAACGGTCGTAAGTTCCTTGAAAAAGGTAACAAAGTTAAAGTTTCTATCCGATTCAAAGGACGTATGATTACTCATAAAGAAATTGGAGCAAAGGTATTGGCGGAATTTGCTGAAGCGACACAAGATATCGCTATTATTGAGCAAAGAGCTAAGATGGATGGTCGCCAAATGTTTATGCAGCTTGCACCAATTCCAGACAAGAAATAATTGTCGACTTTATAGTATTATTTAAGAGGAGAATTTAAAATGCCAAAACAAAAAACACACCGCGCATCAGCTAAACGCTTTAAACGCACAGGTTCAGGTGGATTGAAACGCTTCCGCGCGTTTACTTCACACCGTTTCCACGGTAAAACTAAAAAACAACGTCGTCATCTTCGTAAAGCTACTATGGTTTCATCAGGAGATTTCAAACGTATTAAAGCAATGCTTACTCGCCTTAAATAATAAGGTCTCTGTAAACATTTACTACATATTATAAAGGATTATTTGGAGGAAATATAAATGGCTCGTGTTAAAGGTGGAGTTGTTTCACGTAAACGTCGTAAACGCGTACTTAAATTAGCTAAAGGTTACTATGGTGCAAAACATATCTTGTTCCGTACTGCAAAAGAACAAGTAATGAATTCTTACTACTATGCATACCGTGACCGTCGTCAGAAAAAACGTGACTTCCGTAAATTATGGATCACTCGTATCAATGCGGCTGCTCGTATGAATGGTTTATCATATTCGCAATTGATGCACGGTTTGAAATTAGCTGAAATCGAAGTTAACCGTAAAATGCTTGCTGATTTAGCAGTTAACGATGCAGCAGCTTTCACAGCTCTTGCAGATGCAGCTAAAGCTAAACTTGGTAAATAAGAATTAAAAAAGTTGGGTCTACCTAACTTTTTTAATTACTAGAAAGAAAGTACCTATATTATAATTTAAGTGAAAAGTTTCGTTCTATATATGTAGAATGAAACTTTTTTGTTTTAATTCGATATCTTTATTATTGTTATAATTTTCCTTTTTGATTTTTATTGTTTTATAGTATTATTCCGTATAAAAAGCACCTCAATCGTTGGATTGAGGTGTGGATTAAACTTTAAATGGCAAGGATTATTTTTTAGATGTTTTATGTGTCTTATTAGGATCTTGCAATTCCAAGTAACTTGGAGCGTGGAAGAGATCAACTGTTGATTTGTTGTTATGTTTGCTGTATATGCTTGTTGAACGATCTTTCAATTTACGTTCTTTAGCTTTGAGTGCTTTAAGAGAATGTGTGTAATTGAATTTTTCAACTTCTACAGTTTTCAAACCATTGTTTTCATCAAATCGTAGTAAATCTCCAGTTTGAATCGAATCACTTGTAGATAATTGTTTATTAGTAGCATCTCGAATAGCTTTTATTTCAGCTTTAGTTGTTTCATCAGGATTTGTGATTTCTTGTCCTGAATCAGTGTAATAGAGATGTCCACTATAGTTAGTGTATTTAGGAGTAATATACTGACCAGTTGTTCTCATAGCGACCATTTGTTTATTATCTTTAGATAATAAGTCTTGTCCTAACTGAGTATATTTAGACGTGTCTATCCCTAGAATATGAAGTAAAGTTGGTAAATTATCTACCTCACCACCGTATGTATTACTGATAAAACCTTTTGAATAGCCAGGAATGTGGATCATATATGGAACACGTTGTAACATAGCGTTGTCGTATTCAGACCATGTTTCAGGGTCTTTACCTAATAATTCAGCTAAGCTAGGATTGCGTGTATTAGAAATACCGTAGTGATCCCCATACATTACAATAATAGAATTATCATACACACCAGCAGCTTTTAGATATTCAAAAAATGATTTAAGAGCTGTATCAAGGTAGTTTGCTGTGGCGAAATAACCGTTAATCGTTTCATCGTTAGTCTTTGCAAGTGGGAATCCCTCTTCGTCAGACTCTCCCTTCAAACTTGTGTAAGGGTAATGGTTACTTACTGTAATAAATTTAGTATAAAACGGTTGTTGCATGTGCTCTAGATATTTGATAGAGTCAGCAAACATATATTTATCATTCAAACCGTATTGGAATGAATTATCTTTGGTTTGTTTTGAGAAGTAGCTAGAGTCAAAGAAGTAGTCATAACCCCACTGTTTGTAAGCATTATTTCTATTCCAAAATGTTCCGACGTTTCCGTGGAAGACCGCACTACTGTAACCTCCATTTTGAGCTAAGATATGTGGAGCAGCAAATTGTGTATTTTCACCACCATAATTAACCATGAATGAACCACTACTTAGACCAAAAAGTGAGTTTTCCATGAGTGTCTCAGCATCGGATGTCTTACCAGCTTTGACTTGATGGAAGAAGTTAGAGAAGGAAATAGTCTCTTTCGAATGATAAAGGCTGTTAATAAATGGAGTAACCACATGTTCTTTACCATCAACATTTAATTTATAGTCAATCAAGAATTGTTGAAAACTCTCCAAGTGAATCATGATAACGTTTCGCCCTTTTCCGATACCATAATATTCTGGATTGGGTTTGGCATAATGCTCTGCTACATATTTTTTGGCAGTCGCCAATTCTTGTGCAGTGGCACCATTTCTTTCTTTCTGTGCTTGATAAGTTTGATTACCACTATAAATCGAAAATGATGGCAAGCCAAGAGCTTTAACAATATAGGTGTTTGAAAAACCACGACTTAGTAGTTCTGGACGATCAATTTCAGCTAAGAATAAGTTAATTGAAAAGAGTAAACCAGACAAAGCTGTGATAGAAAAACTAGCACGTTTATTAAATGGACGATCATCTAAGTGGATTTTCTTGGTTGCAAACAAGAAAATAAGGATAATGAAATCGAAAACGTAGACAAGATCCCAAATTCTCAATAGATTAAGAGCAGAGTCTCCAAGGCCAGCCGAAGTTTTACTACTAGCCAAGACGGCGCTAACTGTAATGAAATCGGAAAACTCTCTATAGTAGATTGCGTTTGCAATTAGAAGGATATTTACGATAGCATAGGTGATAAAAGCGGTAATATAAAAAGCTTTGGTTCGCTTAACATATAAGGCCAAACCTATTATTAAGAGTCCTAAGGGGATGGGGTTTATAATGGTCAAAAACAACTGATAGGAATTTTCTAAACCTAAATTAAAATCAGTATGGTAAGCCCAAATTGTCTTTAACCAATATATAACTACTAACAATAAAATAAAGCCGAGTCGTGTATTGATCGCACGGCTAGCAAAATCTTTAATTTTTTTCACAGTAGGAACTTCCTTTAATTTTTTTCCTAAAGATAAAATCTCAGATTAAATTATAACATAAAATTTTGTAACATACGGTAAAGAAAGGTCGAATTCAGTATGAAAAAAGATAAAAATTTGTTATAATACTGTTTATGAATAAACTTAAAGTGAATTCTGTCGTTGAAAGAAAAATCAAATCAGGTGCTCAGTTACTGGAAAAAAAAGATTTTGATACCAGTTTAGTTAACCAGTTGGTTCAACTTTTTTCACAGTCAAATCAATTCTTAGGGATGGCCTATCTTTCACCACAAAATAAAGGTATTGGTTGGTTACTATCAAGACAAGTTTTTGATTTTAACCATGATTACTTTGTATCGCTATTCGAAAAATCTAGAGAGAAGCGTCAAAAATTTGAAAAATCTAGCCAAACAACAGCCTACCGCTTGTTTAATCAGGATGGAGATAACTTTGGTGGCCTAACTATAGATTTTTATAGTGACTATGCTCTTTTTTCGTGGTACAATGAATTTGTTTATACTAATCGACAAATGATTGTTGCAGCCTTTAAGCAGGTCTATCCTAATATTAAAGGGGCATATGAAAAAATTCGTTTCAAAGGTTTAGACTTTGAAAGTGCTCATTTGTACGGTCAAGAGGCTCCTGAATCATTTTTGATTTTAGAAAATAATATCAAATATAGTGTCTTTTTGAATGATGGATTAATGACAGGTATTTTCCTTGACCAACATGATGTCAGAAAAGCCTTAGCAACTAATCTATCAGAAGGTAAAAAAGTTCTAAATATGTTTTCATACACTGCGGCTTTTTCTGTAGCTGCAGCTGTTGGAGGGGCATTAGAGACAACTTCTGTTGATTTAGCAAAACGCTCGCGTGAACTTTCAAAAGCACACTTTGATGCTAATCAGATTGTCACAGATAACCATCGATTTATCGTTATGGATGTTTTTGAATATTATAAGTATGCCAAAAGAAAACATCTATCATATGATGTGATTGTTATTGATCCACCAAGTTTTGCTCGAAATAAAAAACAAACTTTTTCGGTTACTAAAGATTACTATAAATTAATTGAACAAGCTTTAGATATTTTAACCCCTGGTGGAACTATCATTGCATCAACTAACGCAGCTAATCTAACCGTATCACAATTTAAGAAACAATTGGAAAAGGGGTTTGGTAAAGCTTCACATAATTACATTAGCTTACAGCAGTTGCCTGAAGATTTCACTGTAAATGATAAGGACCAACAAAGTAATTATTTAAAAGTATTTACAATAAAGGTAAAATAATGAAAATAGTAGTACCAGTAATGCCTCGCAGTCTTGAAGAGGCTCAAGAAATAGATTTATCAAAATTTGATAGTGTTGATATTATTGAATGGCGAGCTGATGCCTTACCAAAGGATGACATTATTAATGTAGCTCCAGCTATTTTTGAGAAATTCGCAGGTCATGAAATTATTTTTACTCTTCGTACAACGCGTGAAGGTGGTAATATTGTCTTATCTGATGCTGAGTATGTTGAGTTAATCCAGAAAATTAATTCTATCTACAATCCAGATTATATTGATTTTGAGTATTTTTCACATAAAGAAGTTTTTCAAGAAATGCTAGAATTTCCAAATTTAGTCCTGTCTTATCACAATTTTCAAGAGACACCGGAGAATATTATGGAGATATTTTCAGAATTAACAGCCCTAGCACCACGAGTTGTGAAAATCGCAGTAATGCCAAAGAATGAACAAGATGTCTTAGACGTTATGAATTACACTCGCGGTTTCAAGACTATTAATCCTGATCAAGTTTATGCGACGGTATCTATGAGTAAAATTGGACGTATTTCTCGTTTTGCTGGTGATGTAACTGGATCTAGTTGGACATTTGCATATTTAGATTCATCTATCGCACCCGGACAAATTACTATTTCAGAGATGAAGCGTGTCAAAGCATTGCTTGACGCTGACTGATACGAGATAACAAAATGTTAAATATACTGATGAGATCCCTAGCAATTGCTTAGGGTTTTTGTCTTATTAAAACAAACATGAGAGGACATTAGAATGCAGGTTGAAGTTGACTTACCGAATCACTCTTATCATATCAAAATTGAAGAAGGATGTTTTTCTGAGGCTGGTGACTGGGTATCACATTTATGGCAGAAACAAATGATAACTATTATTACAGATAGTAATGTAGAGATATTATACGGGGAGTCGCTTGTCAACCAGTTAAAAAAACAAGGTTTTACAGTACATGTTTTTAGTTTTGCTGCGGGTGAAGCTAGTAAAACTTTGGAAGTTGCTAATCGTATTTATGGTTTTTTAGCAAAGCATCATATGACCAGAAGCGATGGGATCATTGCACTTGGTGGAGGCGTCGTCGGAGATTTAGCGGCGTTTGTTGCTTCTACTTATATGCGGGGAATCCATTTTCTTCAAATTCCAACTAGTTTAACAGCACAGGTTGATTCTTCCATTGGCGGAAAAACAGGAGTCAACACTTCATTCGCTAAAAATATGGTAGGTACTTTTGCACAACCTGATGGTGTACTGATAGATCCTGTTACTCTAAAAACATTGGGCAATCGTGAATTAGTTGAAGGTATGGGAGAAGTCATCAAATATGGCTTGATTGATGATATAAAACTCTGGCATATTTTAGAAGAGATGGATGGGACTATTGATAGTATCCTTGATAGTGCATTAGCTATTATTTATCACTCTTGTCAAGTTAAACGAAAGCATGTTTTAGCTGATCAATATGATAAAGGGTTAAGGATGCATTTGAATTTTGGCCACACTATCGGTCATGCTATCGAAGTACATGCTGGCTATGGAGAAATAATGCATGGAGAAGCTGTTGCAATTGGAATGATCCAGCTTTCTCGTGTGGCTGAGCGTAAAAATCTTATGCCAAGAGGTATCAGTCAAGATATTTATAATATGTGTTTAAAATTTGGCCTTCCGGTCCACTATGCGGAATGGGATAAGGACGTCTTATTTGACATATTGAGTCATGATAAAAAAGCAAGTGGACAATTTATTAAAATTGTTATACTGCCTCAATTAGGTAGTGCAACAGTCCACCAAATACCTTTAGAAGAAATGAGAGATTATTTGGAGAAATAGATGAGATATTTAACTGCTGGTGAGTCACATGGACCGAGTTTAACAGCTATTATCGAAGGGATTCCTGCGGGACTGAAATTATCTGCTAAAGATATTAATGAAGATTTAAAACGCCGCCAAGGTGGTTATGGTCGTGGGAACCGAATGAAAATTGAAACTGATCAAGTGATCATTAGTTCTGGTGTGCGCCATGGAAAAACCTTGGGTTCACCTATTACACTGACAGTAACTAATAAGGATCATAGCAAATGGCTGGACATCATGTCAGTCGAAGACATTGAAGAGCGTCTAAAGCAAAAACGTCGTATTAAGCATCCTAGACCTGGGCACGCAGATTTAGTAGGTGGAATCAAATACCGATTTGATGATTTGAGAAATGCTTTAGAGCGTTCTTCGGCTCGTGAGACCACAATGCGAGTAGCTATTGGTGCGATTGCTAAACGTATTTTGAAAGAAATTGGTATCGAAATTGCCAACCATATTGTAGTGTTCGGTGGCAAGGAGATTACTGTCCCTGATAAGCTAACAGTTCAACAAATCAAAGTGTTATCTAGTCAATCGCAAGTAGCTATCGTCAATCCATCATTTGAACAAGAAATTAAGGATTATATTGACAGTGTGAAAAAGGCTGGAGATACTATCGGAGGAGTGATTGAAACTATCGTTGGAGGAGTTCCCGTTGGTTTAGGCTCTTATGTACACTGGGATAGAAAGTTAGATGCTAAGATAGCGCAAGCAGTTGTATCTATCAATGCTTTTAAAGGTGTTGAATTTGGCCTAGGTTTTAAGTCAGGGTTTTTAAAAGGAAGTCAAGTAATGGACTCCATATCATGGACAAAGGACCAAGGTTACATACGTCAGTCAAATAATTTAGGCGGTTTTGAAGGCGGTATGACTAATGGAGAGCCTATTATCGTTAGGGGAGTAATGAAACCAATTCCTACGCTTTACAAGCCACTAATGTCAGTTGATATTGATACTCACGAGCCTTATAGAGCTACAGTGGAACGTTCTGATCCCACGGCACTTCCGGCTGCAGGTGTCGTTATGGAAGCTGTAGTAGCCACCGTCCTGGTGACAGAAGTGCTAGAAAAATTTTCTTCAGACAACATGTATGAACTAAAAGAAGCTGTAAAACTATATCGCAATTATGTTAATCATTTTTAAATGAAAACTAGTAGTATTCAATTGCAAAAAAAGGTATAAAAGTCTAAAATAGTGGTAAGTTCAAGTAGAAAAAGGAGTAACTTATGGCTAATGTATATGATTTAGCAAATGAATTAGAACGTGCTGTTCGTGCTTTACCAGAATACCAAGCAGTTTTAACTGCAAAAGCAGCTATTGAAAATGATGCAGATGCACAAGTGCTTTGGCAAGACTTTTTGGCTGCCCAATCAAAAGTTCAAGAAATGATGCAATCTGGCCAAATGCCAAGTCAAGAAGAACAAGATGAAATGTCTAAACTTGGGGAAAAAATTGAATCCAATGACCTTTTAAAAGTTTATTTTGACCACCAACAACGGTTGTCTGTCTATATGTCTGATATCGAAAAAATTGTCTTTGCACCCATGCAGGACTTAATGTAATAGTATAAAAGAGAGAGCTCCTTGAGTTTTCTCTTTTGTAATATTTCAATTTATGATAGTCTACTGAACTAGCATTGCCCACATTATATTGGTTTTGCATTCTACGTAGCAGAAAATTGTGACTGTAAACACTTTGTGATAGAGTATAGTTATCAATGATTCAAGGAGAGAGTAATGTCAAAACAATATGATTATATCGTTATTGGTGGAGGTAGTGCAGGCAGTGGTACCGCTAATAGGGCAGCCATGTATGGAGCAAAAGTCCTGTTAATTGAAGGTGGACAAGTAGGTGGAACTTGTGTTAACTTAGGTTGTGTACCGAAGAAAATCATGTGGTATGGTGCACAAGTTTCTGAGACACTCCATAAGTATAGTTCAGGTTATGGTTTTGAAGTCAATAATCTTAATTTTGATTTTACTACTCTAAAAGCTAATCGCGATGCTTACGTGCAGCGGTCTAGACAGTCGTATGCCGCTAATTTTGAGCGTAATGGGGTCGAAAAGATTGATGGATTTGCTCGTTTTATTGATAACCATACTATTGAAGTGAATGGTCAGCAATATAAAGCTCCTCACATTACTATTGCAACAGGTGGACATCCTCTTTACCCTGATATTATTGGAAGTGAACTTGGTGAGACTTCTGATGATTTTTTTGGATGGGAGACCTTACCAGATTCTATATTGATTGTTGGGGCGGGCTATATCGCGGCAGAACTTGCTGGAGTGGTTAATGAATTAGGCGTTGAAACCCATCTTGCATTTAGAAAAGACCATATTCTACGCGGATTTGATGATATGGTAACAAGTGAGGTTATGGCTGAAATGGAGAAATCAGGTATCTCTTTACATGCTAACCATGTACCTAAATCTCTTAAACGCGATGAAGGTGGTAAGTTGATCTTTGAAGCTGAAAATGGGAAAACGCTTGTCGTTGATCGTGTAATATGGGCTATCGGCCGTGGACCAAATGTAGACATGGGACTTGAAAATACCGATATTGTTTTAAATGATAAAGGTTATATCAAAACAGATGAATTTGAGAATACTTCTGTAGATGGCGTGTATGCTATTGGAGATGTTAATGGGAAAATTGCCTTGACACCGGTAGCAATTGAAGCAGGTCGTCGCTTATCAGAAAGACTTTTTAATCATAAAGATAACGAAAAATTAGATTACCATAACGTACCTTCAGTTATTTTTACTCACCCTGTAATTGGGACGGTAGGACTTTCAGAAGCAGCAGCTATCGAGCAATTTGGAGAAGATAATATCAAAGTCTATACATCAACTTTTACCTCTATGTATACGGCTGTTACCACTAATCGCCAAGCAGCTAAGATGAAGCTCATAACCCTAGGAAAAGAGGAAAAAGTTATTGGGCTTCATGGTGTTGGTTATGGTATTGATGAAATGATTCAAGGTTTTTCAGTTGCTATCAAAATGGGGGCTACTAAAGCAGACTTTGATGATACTGTTGCTATTCACCCAACTGGATCTGAGGAATTTGTTACAATGCGCTAACGCTATCAAAGAATACAAAAAAAGCTAGGGAACCTAGCTTTTTTAAGGTGTTGTTGTATTTTCAATAGTTGAGGTATCGGTAGTAGTATTATTTGTTTGATCATTGTTAGTACTAGATGATGTTTGATCGTTATTGGCAGCAGAATTTGAACTGCTACTCGGAGTACTACTAGCAGAGGAATTTTCTAGTGTTTGGCTGGATGATGCCCTTGTCTCATCTTTTTCAGTAGAAACTTGGTTACTAGAATTTTGTCCACTTTCTCTTATAATGACGGTTTTTGAAGTAGAAGAATCAGTCTTACTAGAGTCTTTGTGATTATTAATCGCATTAGTAATAGTAATAGAGGCAACAATAATACTTAAAACACTACCGACTAATGCAATTGTTTTTTGAAGTGCAGAAAAACCTGTTTTTATATGCTTAGCGGGTGATTGAGTTGAATCAGTATTAGTCTTAGTAGACTTTTTCTGTTGTCTTGAATATCCTTTTGACATGATGCCCTCCTTAAATGTACATCAACTATTATATGATTTTATCCTAAAAAAAGCTAAAGAAAAAATAATTTAAAACATTTAAATAAGCAACCTAGGTTATTAAGCTATGTTAGTGTAATAGGTAGTGAGTTTTGTGATAAATTATGAGAATTATCATAAATATTGTTTTGGGATGTTCACAAACTAATATAAATAGTAGGAAAATTATGCTATAATAACACTGATTGACTTTAGAAGGACAGATTTATGATTTATTTTGATAATTCGGCAACTACTATTCCCTATCCAGAAGTTTTAAGGACTTATCAAGAAGTAGCTAGTAAAATCTATGGAAACCCCTCAAGTTTACATGAGCTAGGAACAACATCTTCTCGGATTTTAGAGGCTAGCCGTAAACAAATTGCTAGTTTACTTGAGCTTAAAGCAAATGAAATTTTCTTTACCTCTGGTGGTACAGAGGCCGATAATTGGGTTATTAAGGGTCTTGCGTTTGAGAAACAACATTTTGGAAATCATATTATTGTTTCTGATATCGAACACCCAGCTGTTAAAGAGTCTGCTAAATGGCTTGGAGAGTATGGGTTTGAGATTGATTATGCGCCAGTAGATGATAAAGGATTTGTAGACGTAGAAGCACTGGTCAAATTAATTAAACCAGAAACGATTCTTATTTCAATTATGGCAATAAACAATGAAATTGGTTCTATTCAGCCAATAAAAGCTATTTCAGACTTGTTGTCAGATAAACCTACTATATCGTTTCATGTTGATGCTGTTCAAGCAATAGGTAAGATACCGACTAAAGATTATTTGACTGAGCGAGTTGATTTTGCATCTTTTTCTAGTCATAAATTTCACGGCGTTCGTGGGGTTGGCTTTCTATATATTAAAGAAGGAAAACGTATTTCACCATTACTAACAGGTGGTGGACAAGAAACTGATTTACGTTCAACTACTGAGAATGTCGCAGGGATTGCAGCTACTGCTAAAGCTTTACGAATGGTTATGGACAAGGAAGTAGTAGCTATTCCTAAAATAAGTAAAATGAAAACCATTATTCATGATGAATTAGCCAAATATGAGGATATTACGTTATTTTCGGGTAAGGAAGATTTTTCACCTAACATTATCACGTTTGGTATCAAGGGTGTCCGAGGAGAAGTTCTTGTCCATGCCTTTGAGGGACATGATATTTTTATCTCGACAACTAGCGCTTGCTCTTCTAAAGCAGGTAAACCAGCAGGAACTCTTATAGCAATGGGAATTTCAACTAAGTTAGCCCAAACTGCTGTACGTATCAGCTTAGATGATGATAATGATATGGGACAAGTAGAGCAATTTTTAACTATTTTTAAACAAGTTTATGAAAAAACTAAGAAAGTTAGAGGATAAGATGCAGTATTCAGAAATTATGATTCGTTATGGAGAACTCTCTACTAAGAAGAAAAACCGTATGCGCTTCATCAATAAGTTAAAAAATAATATGGAGCATGTACTCTCCATTTATCCAGATGTTTCAGTAAAAACAGATCGTGATAGAGGACATGTATATCTCAATGGTACAGATTATCATGAAGTTGCAGAGTCCTTAAAAGAGATTTTTGGTATCCAAGCTTTTTCTCCATCTTTTAAAGTAGAAAAAAATGTTGATACATTGGTAAAAGCTGTCCAGGAAATTATGACTTCCGTTTATAAAGATGGGATGACTTTTAAAATTACCGCAAAACGTAGTGACCACTCATTTGAATTGGATAGCCGTGCTCTAAATCATACTTTAGGAGATGCTGTTTTTTCAGTCTTGCCAAATATTAAGGCTCAGATGAAGCAACCAGATATCAATCTTAAAGTCGAGATACGAGATGAGGCTGCTTATATTTCATATGAGGATATTAGGGGTGCAGGAGGATTACCAGTAGGAACATCTGGAAAAGGGATGCTGATGTTGTCTGGTGGGATTGATTCTCCGGTAGCAGGTTACCTAGCGTTAAAACGTGGTGTAGATATAGAAGCAGTCCATTTTGCAAGTCCTCCTTATACTAGCCCAGGTGCATTGAAAAAAGCACATGATTTAACACGTAAATTGACAAAATTTGGTGGTAATATTCAATTTATTGAAGTTCCATTCACAGAAATTCAAGAGGAAATTAAGGCAAAAGCTCCCGAAGCCTACTTGATGACGTTAACACGTAGGTTTATGATGCGTATTACAGATCGTATTCGTGAGGACCGAAATGGTCTTGTTATTATTAACGGTGAAAGTTTAGGACAGGTGGCAAGCCAAACGTTAGAAAGTATGCAAGCTATTAATGCTGTCACTGCAACACCGATTATTCGTCCTGTGGTCACGATGGATAAGCTAGAAATTATTGATATTGCTCAAAAAATAGATACTTTTGATATTTCAATTCAACCATTTGAGGATTGCTGTACGATTTTTGCACCAGATCGCCCAAAAACTAACCCTAAAATTAAGAATACAGAACAGTATGAGAAACGTATGGATGTAGAAGGTCTTGTAGAGAGGGCAGTTGCAGGGATTATGGTAACTACTATTCAACCTCAAGCAGATAGTGATGATGTTGATGACTTGATTGACGATTTATTATAATGAATTTTTAAACTACAGATTTACTCTGTAGTTTTTTATTAAAATGATTGCGCTATCATAAGGTTATAAAAAATGCTATAATACGAATAAAGGAGGCAAGTATGGCAAGAATCCCTTATCAGAAAACACTTATTTTTTGTGTAGCCGTTATTATTGCTATTTTTATTTTGGGGTTATCTAAGGATTTAGCACAATCTAAAGGGCAAAAGGTTGCAAATAATAATACTGTAAAAACAGCACGTGTGGTTGCAAACGGAGATATTTTGCTGCACGATGTACTATATGCCAGTGCGCGCCAACCCGACGGCACTTATAATTTTACTCCTTATTTTAAAGAGGTAAAATCTTGGATTGAGAGCGCTGATTTAGCGATTGGTGATTATGAAGGGACGATTAGTTCAGAATATCCTTTAGCGGGCTATCCTTTATTTAATGCTCCTAATGAGATTGCAACTACTATGAAAGAAACTGGATATGATGTCGTTGACTTAGCACATAATCATATTCTGGATTCACAACTGGCAGGTGCTATCAATACTGTCAAGACTTTTAATCGTCTGGGATTGGATACTATTGGGGTTTATTTAAAGGATAGAAATAAAGAAGATATCTTAATTAAGCATGTAAATGGTATTAAAATTGCTATTTTAGGTTATTCGTATGGCTACAATGGTATGGAAGCTAATGTTTCAAAGAGTGACTATGAAAAACATATGTCTGATTTAGATACTAAAAAGATTAAGCAAGATATTAAAAAGGCTGAAAAAGAAGCAGATATCACCATTGTCATGCCACAGATGGGGATAGAATATCAAAAAAAACCTACTACAGAACAAGTAATGCTTTATCATAGTATGATTAAATGGGGGGCAGATATTATATTCGGAGGACACCCTCACGTTGTTGAACCGTCTGAAGTGATAAAAAAAGATGGCCAGAAAAAATTTATTATTTACTCTATGGGAAATTTTATTTCAAATCAGCGTTTAGAAACGGTTGATGATATCTGGACAGAAAGAGGATTATTAATGGATGTAACCATAGAGAAAAAAGGTCAAAAAACAGTAATTAAAAAAGTTAAGGCGCATCCAACACTAGTAGAAGCAAAACCAAATGGCCGTTATGTTGAAGAAGGCTTTCCAGCTTATGATTATAGGACGCTAGTTTTAGAGGATTATATTGAAGGTGGTAAGAAACGTTCTACGATTGATCAGACTATGAAAGATAAAGTTGATAAAGCATATAAGGAGATGAATGAGTTAGTTAATTTGAAGTGGTAAAGTTGATAATTTTATTTTGTTTTATCTTGCATAAAAAAAGAGTTTATGATAAAATTTGAATGTTGACTAAATGCACATCCTGTGCAACCGCGCGAAAATCGTTAGATTAAGTAGAGCAAGGCTCTCACGATTTATAGGCGAGTCTTCACAGAGGGAAACCTCACAAGAAATTTTTATAGGAGGTGCATCATGAGCACATACGCAATCATCAAAACTGGTGGTAAACAAGTTAAAGTTGAAGTAGGACAAGCTATCTACGTTGAAAAACTTGACGTTGAAGCAGGAGCAGAAGTTACATTTAACGAAGTTGTTCTTGTTGGTGGTGAAACAACTAAAGTTGGTACTCCAGTTGTTGAAGGAGCTACTGTTGTTGGTACTGTTGAAAAACAAGGCAAACAAAAGAAAGTTGTTTCTTACAAATACAAACCTAAAAAAGGTAGCCACCGTAAACAAGGTCACCGTCAACCTTATACAAAAGTTGTTATCAACGCAATCAACGCTTAATTTTTCATGATTAAAGCAACTTTTACTCGTAATCAATCAGGCTATCTTTATAGTGCTGAAATCAGCGGTCATGCTGGTAGTGGCGAGTACGGCTTTGATGTGATTTGTGCAGCTGTTAGTACTTTATCAATTAATTTTATTAATTCATTAGAGGCTTTAACAACCTGCCAAGCGCAATTGATTATCAATGACGTTGAAGGTGGTTATATGAAGATAGATTTATCTTCTATACCACAACATAAAGAGGATAAGGTTCAATTATTATTTGAGTCTTACCTTCTTGGAATGACTAATCTGTCTAAAGATTCTTCTGAATTTGTTAGTACAGTAGTCATGACACACTAATTTAAGAGAGGACACAACATTATGTTAAAAATGAATCTTGCTAACTTGCAACTTTTCGCCCACAAAAAAGGTGGAGGTTCTACATCAAACGGACGTGATTCACAAGCAAAACGTCTTGGAGCTAAAGCAGCTGACGGACAAACAGTATCAGGTGGATCAATTCTTTACCGTCAACGCGGTACACACATCTATCCAGGTGCTAACGTTGGACGTGGTGGGGACGATACACTTTTTGCTAAAGTTGAAGGTGTTGTTCGTTTCGAACGTAAAGGACGCGATAAAAAACAAGTGTCTGTTTACCCAATCGCAAAATAATGCCTAGTTAAGACTTTATGACTATTCATAAGGTCTTTTATTATTGTCAGAGCTTTCATTTTGTAACAAAAGACAATATGTTAAGAGATTTATCATTAATACTCATAAACTTTGTTGTTCTTTTATAGTGAAATAGTCCTAATTCATGAAGAATTTTCCGCAAGGATAGTTATTTTTTGGTATAATGAAGGGTACTAAAATGAGGAAGTGATAAAATGAATATTCAACAACTGCGTTATGTTGTTGCTATCGCAAATAGTGGTACTTTTCGTGAAGCAGCTGCAAAACTATTTGTTAGTCAGCCAAGTTTATCTGTTGCCGTTCGTGATTTGGAAACAGAATTAGGGTTTCAGATTTTTACGCGTACAACTACTGGTGCAGTGTTGACCAATCAAGGCATGACTTTTTATGAGAATGCTTTAGAAGTTGTGAAAAGCTTTGATTCATTCGAAAAACAGTTTTCGCAATCTGAAGCTACAGAGCAAGAATTCTCAATAGCAAGTCAACATTATGATTTTCTACCTCCTTTAATCACAGCGTTTTCAAAATGTAATGATAATTTTAGCTATTTCCGTATTTTCGAATCAACAACAATACGTATCTTAGATGAAGTTGCTCAAGGGAATAGCGAAATAGGTATCATTTATATCAATAGTCAAAATAAAAAAGGTCTACTTCAGCGGTTGGACAAATTGGGGTTAGAGTTTGTAGAGCTTATTCCTTTTAAAACTCATATTTATCTTGGGAAAGACCATCCCTTGGCTAGTAAAACATCTCTGATAATGACAGATTTAGAAGGATTACCAACCGTACGTTTTACACAGGATAGAGATGATTATCGGTATTACTCGGAGAATTTTGTGGAAGTACTTGATAGTTCTGTTACCTATAATGTTACTGATAGAGCAACATTAAATGGTATTTTAGAAAGAACCCAAGCTTATGCGACGGGCTCAGGATTCTTGGATAGCCGCAGTGTGAATGGTATCACTGTTATTCCATTAGAAGATCATCTAGATAACCAAATGATTTATATCAAACGAAAAGATCGTAATTTATCTCAGATGGCTTTAAAATTTGTTGCTGTTATGGAAGAGTATTTTAAGGGATTTAATTCATAGGAGAAGTAATGAGAAAGATTATTATACCAATAATAACTATTTTGTTGATTGCTTTAGATCAACTATCTAAGTTATGGATTGTTAAACATATTGAACTAAACCAAATTAAGGAATTCATTCCAAATATCGTTAGTCTAACTTATCTGAGAAATTATGGTGCTGCATTTTCTATTTTGCAAAATCAACAATGGCTTTTTACCTTAATTACAATCTTTGTTGTTGGTGTTGCTATTATTTATTTGATGAAACATATTAATGGAAGTTATTGGTTATTAATTTCTCTAACCTTAATCATCTCTGGTGGATTAGGAAACTTTATAGATCGCTTAAGATTAGGTTATGTCGTTGATATGGTGCATTTAGATTTTATTAATTTTGCTATCTTTAATGTAGCAGACTCATATCTGACAATCGGTATTATTTGCTTAATGATTGCACTTTGGAAAGAGGAAAGTAATGGAAATCACAATTAAAATAGCAGGAGTTAGGCTAGATAAAGCTTTAGCGGATAATTCTGAACTGTCGCGTAGTCAAGCTAATGAAGAAATTAAAAAAGGGATTGTGTTAGTAAATGGACAAGTAAAAAAAGCGAAATATACTGTTCAAGAAGGAGATCGGATTACTTTTGATATTCCTAAAGAGGAAGTACTAGATTATCAAGCTGAAAATATCCCTTTAGATATTATCTATCAAGATGATGACGTTGCTGTGGTTAATAAGCCGCAAGGGATGGTTGTTCACCCTTCTGCAGGCCACAGTTCGGGCACCTTAGTTAACGCCTTGATGTATCATATTAAGGATTTATCATCAATTAATGGCGTTGTTCGCCCAGGGATCGTTCATCGTATTGATAAAGATACTTCTGGTTTATTGATGGTTGCAAAAAATGATAGAGCTCACCAAGTGTTGGCTGAAGAGTTAAAAGATAAAAAATCGCTTCGTAAATATTTAGCAATTGTGCATGGTAATTTACCAAATGATCGAGGTGTGATTGAGGCTCCGATTGGTAGAAGCGATAAAGATCGTAAGAAGCAAGCCGTGACTGCTAAAGGTAAGCCAGCAATAACTCGTTTTCATGTTTTAGAACGTTTTGGTGATTATACCTTAGTTGAATTGTCATTGGAGACAGGTCGAACACACCAAATTCGGGTTCATATGGCTTATATTGGCCATCCTCTAGCCGGTGATCCTGTCTACGGTCCCCGTAAGACTTTAGGGGGTAAAGGACAGTTTTTGCATGCACAAACACTAGGTTTTACGCACCCTAGTAACGGAGAGAATTTGATTTTTTCAGTAGAGGTTCCGGAAATTTTTCAGACAACCTTAGAAAAGTTGAGAAAAAATTAAGTTTTTCTTGAAAAATACTTTTACCATTTGCTATAATATAAGCAAATCATTCCTTTAACCTTATCCAGTGAGATAGTTAAGGAGAAACTTCAGACTAAATCAATGCCTGAGCGGCTTTGTCATTCTAGAGAGTCTCCTTTTGAAGGGGCTCTTTTATCTTAGAGAGGATACTGCAATGAAAAGAAAAGAAATTATTGATGATGTGACCATGAAACGTGCTATTACACGTATTACCTACGAAATTATAGAACGTAACAAAAATTTAGATAATATTGTCTTAGCAGGCATTAAAACAAGAGGTGTTTTTTTAGCCAAACGCATTCAAGAACGCTTGAAGCAATTAGAAAATTTAGATATTCCCGTTGGAGAATTGGATACTAAACCTTTCCGTGATGATATGAAAGTTGAAGTTGACACCACAACTATGCCAGTTGACATCACTGATAAAGATATTATATTAATTGATGATGTTCTCTATACAGGTCGCACTATTCGAGCTGCTATTGATAATCTTGTTAGTTTAGGGCGTCCGAGTCGTGTCAGTTTAGCTGTATTAATTGACCGTGGGCATCGTGAACTACCTATTCGTGCAGATTATGTGGGGAAAAATATTCCAACAAGTCAATTTGAAGAAATTCTAGTTGAAGTGATGGAACATGATGGTTACGATCGTGTGAGTATTATTGATCCGAGTTAAGTAGACGACTATTATTTACGATGATTTTATAGAAGGGGAAGAACCACAATGGCAAAAAAATTGTTAATTCTAGAGGATGGTACGGTTTTTGAAGGACTATCCTTTGGTTCATCTCTTGATGTAACTGGCGAATTAGTTTTTTGTACGGGGAATACCGGCTATCAGGAAATAATAACGAATCCTTCACATAATGGAAAAATTTTAGTTTTTACCTCACCGCTAATAGGAAATTATGGTATTCATCGCAGTTACTCTGAAGCCATTATTCCCACTTGTTTAGGAGTTGTTGTTGCAGAGTATTCCAGATGTGTAAGTAGCGATACTAGCAAGATGAATCTAGATGAATTTTTGAAAATGAAAAAGGTTCCTGCAATGTCGGGGGTCGATACAAGGTATTTGATGCAAGTTATTAAAGAAAAAGGATTTGTAAAAGCTACTTTAGCAGAAGCAGGTGATGTTTTATCACATTTACAGGATCAATTAATAGCGACAGTATTACCGACAAATAATGTGGAACAAGTTTCGACAAAAACAGCTTATCCGTCGCCTGCTAGCGGTCGAAATATTGTTGTACTTGATTTTGGTCTTAAACATTCTATTTTGAGAGAATTGTCTAAACGTCAGTGTGACGTGACTGTCATTCCCTACAATACGTCTTTAGAAGGTATTAAAAATCTATATCCAGAAGGTATCATATTATCTAATGGTCCGGGGAATCCAGAAAAGCTTCAGGAAATCTTAAACACTATTAAAGAATTACAAAAATCTGTTCCTATGTTAGGTATTGGTTTGGGGCACCAATTAATTGCCATGGCAAATGGTGCAGAAATTATGAGACTCCCAGTTGCTAAGAAGGGGCCAAATTATCCCATGAGAGATATTGCTACGGGTCGTTTAGAAACAGTTAGTCAGTTTAATCATTTTACCGTTAACCGGCTAAATCTTCCGCATGATTTACTGGTAACACACGAAGGTTTGAATGATCAAGAGATTGTTGCTCTAAGGCACCGCTCATTTCCAGTGATGTCCGTGCAATTTTACCCAGAGGCTGCTCCAGGCCCTCATGATGTGACCTATTTTTTTGATGAATTTTTAGAAATGATTGGATCACGCGCTTAAACATAAGGTATTATTTAAAGTCAGTCGGTGAGCTGATTAATAAGGAGGTGCGTATATGCTAAATACAAAGGATAAACAGCCTATTTTGCTTATTATTTTCGGACAGAAAATGAAAGAATATGACGATTTAATTAGATCAACTGTTGAGAGGTTATCTAAAAGGGATAGACCTGTTAGTATTCTTATCTCGAAGGAGCTAAACCATGTGATTCACCATTATGATGCACAATTTGAAAATCTTGAGACGCTTGTGGGGTATATAAATACACATGAAGATAGTTTGATTTACCCCCTTTGCTTAGATAAAAATCATGAGCTATTTCAAGAGTTTTTGGCGTGGCAGAGTCATTATTCAAGGCAGTATATCAGCGATAATTTATCAGAAAAAAGTGTTCAGGCAATAGACAATAATCAAGACTTTGTGCAAGTAGATTGTTTAGTAATGAGAGACTCTTTGAATAATTGTTTATATGTCTCTGATTTAGAATATATTGAATCTAATAAAACAACTGGTAAGTCTCTAGCGATTGTACCAAGTCAAACTTTATCCGATGCTGCTAGGCAAACAATTCGAGATGTTGCATTTGATGTGTGTCGAAAAGCAAACATTATTGGAGTATGTTACTTTAGTTTCTTAATAGATTTGAACAGTTTGGATTATCATATAATTAGTTTATCATCTGGTTTGTCTCATCAAAGCATTTTATTTGAGACTATTACGACCTATCCTGTTTTAGAGATAGCAACTAAATTGACAGTGGGATATACTTTTAGTCAACTGAAGCATTCTTATTACCCAAATACCTCTGCCTTTTTAGAGCCGCAATTAGACTATGTAGCTACCGTATCTTTTAGTTTTGAAAAAGTTGACTATATCTTTTTTGCTCGTAATATAGAGCAATTATTTTTAAATTTACTCGAGGCTAGCAGTCATGATCATTTTCCATTTCTGAGTGATATTAGCGAGGAAGATTTGATGTTTGCTTTGATTCAGAAAAAAGAAAATCGTCTAGCTTATCTTTTGGAGGCTTTTAGACGTGGCTTTGATTTGTATGATTTATCCTCAGTTACTAAAATCAACCCTTTTTACTTAGATAAATGTTTACATATTGTAGAGTTGTATGAAAACCTGAATAAAAGCCAATATAATGTAGATATTTATAAGGAAGCTAAAAGGTATGGTTTTTCGGATGACTATATTGCTAGTAGTTGGCAAATCTCTTTGATAGACATGTTAGAATATCGAAAAAAACATAGTGTCGCACCTGTTCTGAAGCAAGTCGAACAAAGTTCTGGTGTTCTAACTGGCCATCAAATTCAGTATTTTCGAAGCTATGATTGGCATTCAGACTACATTTCTAGCGGTTGTCAAAAGGCTTTGATAATGGTAGACAAGGGTTATTCCCTAGTAAAATTAAATGAGTTAATTAAGCAAATCAAACAAACTCATTTAGAATTATTAATTGTTACCAATCAACCTCTCCTCATAGAACAATTAAATGATACATCTATAATTTTTGACACTATAGGTATTGAGACCATATTAACAATTATGGGTATAGAAGAGGTGGAAGAAGTGTATTTATTGGGAGAAAGTCAAGCAGACATGTTTTCAAAAATGAAAAATTTTTCTATCTCTTGTCAGTCTATTTAGCAATTCTTAATAAAAGCTGAGATCTATATCTCAGCTTTTATTTGTGGTAAAAAGTAAAGTACTTTCAATTTTGTAAGTTCTTTCTATGAGCAAAATAGTATACTTAATGAGTAAAAATATTATTTTTAAAGAATTTTCTTGACAATATTATTTAAAAATAATACACTTGTTCTATATTAACAATACAAACAGGAGATGGACATGAGTAAACGACAAAATTTAGGAATTAGTAAAAAAGGAGCAATTATATCAGGGCTCTCAGTGGCACTAATTGTAGTAATAGGTGGCTTTTTATGGGTACAATCTCAACCTAATAAGAGTGCAGTAAAAACTAACTACAAAGTTTTTAATGTTAGAGAAGGAAGTGTTTCGTCCTCAACTCTTTTGACAGGAAAAGCTAAGGCTAATCAAGAACAGTATGTGTATTTTGATGCTAATAAAGGTAATCGAGCAACTGTCACAGTTAAAGTGGGTGATAAAATCACAGCTGGTCAGCAGTTAGTTCAATATGATACAACAACTGCACAAGCAGCCTACGACACTGCTAATCGTCAATTAAATAAAGTAGCGCGTCAGATTAATAATCTAAAGACAACAGGAAGTCTTCCAGCTATGGAATCAAGTGATCAATCTTCTTCATCATCACAAGGACAAGGGACTCAATCGACTAGTGGTGCGACGAATCGTCTACAGCAAAATTATCAAAGTCAAGCTAATGCTTCATACAACCAACAACTTCAAGATTTGAATGATGCTTATGCAGATGCACAGGCAGAAGTAAATAAAGCACAAAAAGCATTGAATGATACTGTTATTACAAGTGACGTATCAGGGACAGTTGTTGAAGTTAATAGTGATATTGATCCAGCTTCAAAAACTAGTCAAGTACTTGTCCATGTAGCAACTGAAGGTAAACTCCAAGTACAAGGAACGATGAGTGAGTATGATTTGGCTAATGTTAAAAAAGACCAGGCTGTTAAAATAAAATCTAAGGTCTATCCTGACAAGGAATGGGAAGGTAAAATTTCATATATCTCAAATTATCCAGAAGCAGAAGCAAACAACAATGACTCTAATAACGGCTCTAGTGCTGTAAATTATAAATATAAAGTAGATATTACTAGCCCTCTCGATGCATTAAAACAAGGTTTTACCGTATCAGTTGAAGTAGTTAATGGAGATAAGCACCTTATTGTCCCTACAAGTTCTGTGATAAACAAAGATAATAAACACTTTGTTTGGGTATACAATGATTCTAATCGTAAAATTTCCAAAGTTGAAGTCAAAATTGGTAAAGCTGATGCTAAGACACAAGAAATTTTATCAGGTTTGAAAGCAGGACAAATCGTGGTTACTAATCCAAGTAAAACCTTCAAGGATGGGCAAAAAATTGATAATATTGAATCAATCGATCTTAACTCTAATAAGAAATCAGAGGTGAAATAATCGTGACAACTAATCGAAAAGAACTGATTAGATTGCATCAGATTGTTAAAAGTTATCAAAATGGGGATCAAAAACTTCAAGTCTTAAAGAACATTGATTTGACGGTTTATGAAGGTGAATTTCTTGCAATCATGGGGCCATCTGGTTCAGGGAAATCCACACTAATGAATATTATTGGCTTGTTGGATTCTCCAACTTCAGGAGATTATAGTTTAAATGGTAAACGTGTCGAAGAACTAAGTCAAACAAAATTAGCTCAAGTTCGAAATAAGGAAATCGGTTTTGTCTTTCAACAATTTTTCTTGTTATCTAAACTAACGGCTTTACAAAATGTTGAATTACCCTTAATTTATGCGGGTGTACCTCCTAAAAAGCGTAAAAATTTAGCAAAACAATTTTTAGATAAAGTTGAATTAAGAGAGCGTATGAACCATCTGCCAACAGAATTATCTGGGGGACAGAAGCAACGTGTAGCAATCGCGCGTGCTTTGGTGAATAGCCCATCTATTATTCTAGCAGATGAGCCGACTGGTGCCTTGGATACAAAGACGGGTGAGCAAATTATGCAGTTCCTAACGGAATTAAATCAAGAAGGTAAAACCATTATCATGGTAACTCATGAACCAGAAATCGCCGATTATGCGACTCGTAAAATTGTTATTCGTGATGGCGAAATTACAGCAGATACTACTGATAGTATTAGAATTGATTAAGGGGAGATTCGATTATGGAAAATTGGAAGTTTGCCCTATCATCGATTCTAGGGCACAAGATGCGTGCTTTTCTGACCATGTTAGGGATCATCATTGGGGTTGCATCAGTTGTGTTAATTATGGCCTTAGGTAAGGGCATGAAAGATTCGGTTACAAATGAGATTACAAAGTCTCAGAAGAACCTTCAGATTTATTATAAAACAAAAGAAGACCAAAAAAATGAGGATAACTTTGGAGCTCAAGGGGCTTTCATGCAAGGTAGTGATACCAACCGTAAGGAACCAATTATTCAAGAATCATGGTTAAAAAAGATTGCTAAGGAAGTAGATGGTGTTAGTGGCTACTATGTAACCAATCAAACAAATGCTCCAGTAGCTTACCTTGAAAAAAAGGCAAAGACGGTTAATATAACAGGAATTAACCGCACTTACCTTGGTATCAAAAAGTTCAAAATTAAAAGTGGTCGTCAATTCCAAGAGGAGGATTATAACCAATTCTCGAGAGTTATTTTACTAGAAGAAAAATTAGCTCAGAGATTATTCCAGACAAATGAAGCAGCGTTAAATAAGGTGGTGACTGTAAAAAATAAATCTTACTTAGTAGTGGGGGTTTATTCGGATCCAGAAGCTGGTTCAGGCTTATATGGAAGTAATTCTGATGGGAATGCTATTTTAACCAATACACAGTTAGCTTCGGAGTTTGGTGCTAAAGAAGCAGAAAACATATATTTTCATCTTAATGATGTATCGCAATCCAATCGCATTGGTAAAGAAATAGGCAAACGTTTAACAGACATTAGTCATGCTAAGGATGGGTACTATGATAATTTTGACATGACATCTATAGTTAAATCTATCAATACCCAAGTTGGTATTATGACAGGTGTTATTGGAGCGATTGCAGCAATTTCTCTCCTAGTTGGTGGTATCGGAGTGATGAATATTATGTTAGTCTCTGTAACTGAGCGCACGAGAGAAATTGGCCTTCGTAAAGCCCTTGGGGCAACTCGACGTAAAATTTTAGCTCAATTTTTAATTGAATCAATGGTCTTAACGATTTTGGGTGGATTAATTGGGTTATTACTAGCCTATGGAGGTACGATGTTAATTGCTAATGCGCAAGATAAGATTACTCCTTCTGTGTCACTTAACGTGGCTATAGGCAGTTTAATTTTCTCAGCATTTATTGGAATTATATTTGGTTTATTACCTGCTAATAAAGCTAGCAAATTAAACCCAATTGATGCTTTACGATATGAATAAAAAAACATATGCTCTGTCAAGATTTTTTCTTGACAGAGTTTGTATTTATGTTATACTTAGTAAGGTAAAGTTGTTAGTTAAGCTATCAACGACCAAATATAAAGAAAAAGAAAAGAGACTATTTAAAAATGGCAGTAAAAATCCGTTTAACTCGTATGGGTTCTAAGAAGAAACCTTTCTACCGTATCAATGTTGCAGATTCACGTGCACCACGTGACGGACGTTTTATTGAAACTGTTGGAACATACAACCCATTAGTTGCAGAAAACCAAGTTACAATCAAAGAAGAACGTGTTCTTGAATGGTTATCAAAAGGTGCACAACCTTCAGATACAGTTCGTAACCTTCTTTCAAAAGCTGGAGTTATGACTAAATTCCACGATCAAAAATTCTCAAAATAATAAAAGCCTATGGATACCATTGAAAATCTCATTATTGCTATTGTGAAACCTTTGATTTCACAACCAGATCAGTTAACCATAAAAATTCAGGATGGCCCAGAATTTTTAGAGTACCATCTTGATTTAGATACCCAAGACATCGGTCGTGTTATCGGCAAAAAGGGTCGTACAATTACAGCGATAAGGTCGATTGTCTATTCGGTACCAACACAAGGGAAAAAAGTAAGACTCATCATTGATGAGAAAGAATAATTTATTCTAAAAGATAGGAACTTCCTGTCTTTTTTGTTATATCTACACAAAAATTGTGAGTTTTTTAGTCTTTTAGAATATAATGGATGTGAAAGGGAATTTTCTGATTTTTTATTAAGGAGGATAAGATATTGCTATTTGATTTTCTCGAAGAAAAAATAAAACTGAAAGCATACCTGATGACCGCCTTACTTGATGATGGAGAAATTAACCTTGATCACTTTAAAACAGAATATGCTTTGAGTGAAAAGATTTTACAAGGTCTTATTTCGGAACTACAAATACTTTATTCTGATTTCTACCTTGTTGTCAAAAGTAGAACAATGGTATTGTTCCATTACGAAACACTTTCTAAGCTAGAGACTTTGCATACCATTTATCGAGAGTCTAATATGTTACAGTTTTTGGCATATTTTATTGCTCCTCAAAATGTCAGTTTTTCTGAATTCACGGCTAAGAAATTCATATCCGTTGCAAGTGCCTACCGAATAAAGAAAAACTGTAAACTTTATTTGGAGAGTGTTAAGTTATCAATACAAAAAAATAAAGTGACAGGTCCAGAATATCAGATTAGGCTGCTGATTGCTTTGTTACAATATCATTTTGGTTTTATTATTTATCCTTTTGATGCTACAAGTGAGGTAATGATAAGGGATTTTATTGAATACTCGAATTTTAAAGGGTGTGACTACGACCTTAAAGACTTATCTGAAGAATATTACTATTTTTATATTTTGGTGAATTTAGCTTGGAAAAGAAAAGAATATAAAGTAGAAATTCCTCAAACAGAATCCTTTAATCAATTAAAAAAATCGATTCTCTACATGGAGTTATCCAAAGCAGCTCAAAAAAGTATTGCTATACATCTTGGTATAGAGTTGAATGAAGGTTTACTTGATTATCTATATTTAGTGTTTTGTATTAGTGATGGCCCTCTATTTAGCAATCGAGATGATATCAATGTCAACGAAGAATTTATTTTTGCTTCTTATAAGATATCAAAGTCAAAAGCCTTTAAGAATTTTTGTGGTCGATTATTGGGTAGAGAATTTATTGACTCGCAGCATTTTAAAGATATTAATGCCTATTTTTTGAGACATTTTATTTGTTATTGTTATTATTTTATTCCTGATTTTTATTTTTTAAATACATCAAGGCTGAGCTATTCTAAGGATTTATATCACCTATTAGATAGAGGTCTGGCTGATATTTTTAACCTGAAGGGAGGGAATTTAACTTTTTCAAAACATGAGACAGTGCTACTAACAATGCAATTATCTAACTTAATAGAGACTTTCTTAGCTCCTCTTTCTGTATATGTAATTTCATCTAGTAATATTAGATTACAAACCTATCAAGTAATGTTAAACCAATATTTTACATCTAAGATAGCGGAATTCTTTTTTGTAAACTATCAAACGACTCAGATAGATGAAAAATTACTAAAAAAAGCAGATATCATTATTGCTGAGAGACGCTATATATCTTCTTTAAAAAATGACTCAGGTGTGGCTATACAAGATATATTAGAAATTGGGATGAATAATAAGCAGTACCATGAACTACTTTTACAAGCTATTATCGAAAAAAGGGACCAAAAAGTTTTTGAATATATTTCAAAAATGAAACATAAAATACTTTGATAGACTCTATATGAGCTTTATTAAAAGGGATAAAATCGAAATTTAAAATTTAATTCGAAAAGATATTGACAGTAATCTAGAATTTCGATATACTAGATTTTGTCTTTTGGGGTATAGCCAAGCGGTAAGGCAAGGGACTTTGACTCCCTCATGCGTTGGTTCGAATCCAGCTACCCCAGTTTCACATGGTCCGTTGGTCAAGGGGTTAAGACACCGCCTTTTCACGGCGGTAACACGGGTTCGAATCCCGTACGGACTATCGTGGCCAGTTGCATTTTAGCGGCTGGTTTTTCTTTTATTTTCAAAAATATCGGAGTTACTATGGAATACTTTAACGTTGGAAAAATTGTCAATACACAAGGATTACAAGGCGAAATGCGTGTATTAAGCGTGACTGACTTTGTAGAAGAACGCTTTAAAAAAGGTCAAGAGTTAGCTTTATTCGATGAAAAGAATCAGTTTGTTATGGATATTGAAATTGCTAGTCATCGTAAGCAGAAGAATTTTGACATTATAAAATTCAAAGGAATGTATCATATTAATGATATTGAAAAATATAAAGGTTTCACACTGAAGGTGGCAGAGAATCAACTGAGCGACCTTAAAGATGGTGAATTCTATTATCATGAAATTATTGGCTTAGATGTCTATGAAGGGGAAGAGCTGATTGGAAAAATCAAAGAAATTTTACAACCAGGAGCAAATGACGTTTGGGTTGTGGAACGTCATGGAAAACGTGATCTTTTATTACCCTATATCCCGCCAGTAGTATTAGAAGTGGACCTTTCTAATCAGCGTGTTCAAGTTGAATTGATGGAAGGTTTAGATGATGAAGATTGATATTTTAACTTTATTTCCTGAAATGTTTGCCCCTCTGGAACATTCTATAGTTGGTAAGGCAAAAGAAAGAGGACTTCTTGAAATTAATTATCACAATTTCAGAGAAAATGCTGAGAAGTCTCGACATGTTGATGATGAGCCTTACGGTGGGGGGCAAGGGATGCTTTTACGTGCTCAACCTATTTTTGATACAATTGGTAAAATTGATGCTCAAAAAGCACGTGTTATTTTGCTAGACCCAGCGGGCAGAACATTTGATCAGAATTTTGCAGAAGAACTATCCAAAGAAGATGAATTAATTTTTATTTGTGGTCACTATGAAGGTTATGATGAACGTATAAAATCATTAGTAACAGACGAAGTATCTTTGGGAGATTTTGTTCTTACGGGAGGAGAATTGGCGGCTATGACAATGGTTGATGCTACCGTTCGTCTGATTCCAGAAGTTATAGGTAAAGAAACAAGTCATCAGGATGATTCATTTTCATCGGGTCTATTAGAATATCCTCAGTATACGCGCCCATATGATTATTTAGGCATGACAGTTCCTGATGTTCTCATGAGTGGTCATCATGAAAATATCCGAAAATGGCGTTTAGAGCAAAGTTTGCGAAAAACACTAGAACGTCGACCAGACTTGTTAGAAAATTATGCAATGACGGATGAAGAGAGACTTATCTTAGAGAAAATTAAAACAGAAATAGAAAGAACAGATACAGTAAATGAACAAAACAATTTATGATATCACTATTGTAGGAGGCGGACCAGTAGGTCTCTTTGCTGCTTTTTATGCTGGACTACGCGGAGTATCCGTTAAAATTATTGAAAGCCTTTCGGAATTAGGAGGCCAGCCAGCTATCCTTTATCCTGAGAAAAAAATCTATGATATTCCTGGTTATCCGGTGATTACTGGACGTGAATTAATTGATAAACATATTGAACAATTAGAGAGATTTAAAGATTCTATTGAAATCTGTTTAAAAGAAGAAGTTTTATCATTTGAAAAAGTAGATGATGTTTTCACAATTCAAACAGATAAAGATCAACATTTGTCACGTGCTATTGTTTTTGCTTGTGGCAACGGTGCTTTTGCTCCGCGTTTACTAGGTTTGGAAAATGAAGAAAATTATGCAGATAATAATTTATTCTATAACGTTACAAAGTTAGAACAGTTTGCAGGTAAACATGTTGTTATTTGTGGTGGAGGCGACTCAGCTGTTGATTGGGCCAATGAATTAGATAAGATTGCAGCTAGTGTAGCGATTGTTCATCGTAGAGATGCTTTTAGAGCGCATGAGCATAGTGTGGATATACTAAAGGCATCAGGTGTTAGAATTTTAACCCCTTATGTCCCAATTGGTTTAAATGGAGATAGTCAGAGAGTTAGCAGCTTGGTCGTTCAAAAAGTTAAAGGTGATGAAGTAATTGAATTACCTTTAGACAACTTGATTGTTAGTTTTGGCTTTTCTACTTCTAATAAAAATTTACGTTATTGGAATTTGGATTATAAACGGTCTAGTATCAATGTTTCTTCACTTTTTGAGACGACTCAAGAAGGCGTGTATGCTATTGGAGATGCTGCTAATTATCCAGGAAAGGTAGAATTGATTGCAACAGGATATGGGGAAGCACCAGTCGCTATAAACCAAGCTATCAATTATATTTATCCTGATCGAGATAACCGTGTAGTCCATTCAACATCATTGATAAAATAACTATAAATAAAACTGATAAGTTTATAAAAAAGGATTATATATATTGTTAAAAAAATAACAAAACTTCCTATTTATTTTGTGATATAATTAACTTTGTCGTTATGAATGATATTAAATAAATGAAGCGAGGTATTTTATGACAAATACGGTAACACCAAAAGAGACGGCTGGTTCTTTTATCAATAAAGTGTTAGGTGGGACAGCAACTGCAATCGTTGTAGCACTCATCCCAAATGCTATCCTAGCCACTTTTTTGAAACCATTTTTATCTTACGGACTTGCTGCAGAGTTCTTACACATCGTGCAGGTATTCCAATTTTTCACACCAATTATGGCAGGATTTTTGATTGGTCAACAGTTTAAATTCACCCCAATGCAACAGCTTGCTGTTGGAGGTGCTGCATATATTGGTTCTGGTGCGTGGGCTTACACAGAAGTTATTCAAAAAGGAGTTGCTACTGGTAGTTTCCAATTGCGTGGGATTGGTGATCTCATCAATATGATGCTAACAGCAGCTTTAGCAGTTTTAGCAGTTAAGTGGTTTGGTAATAAATTTGGTTCCCTAACCATTATCTTGTTACCTATTATCATAGGTACAGGCGTAGGCTATTTAGGATGGAAATTACTCCCTTACGTTTCATATGTGACAACACTTATTGGTCAAGGAATTAATTCTTTTACTACTTTACAACCAATTGCGATGTCAATTCTAATTGCGATGGCTTTTTCAATGCTTATTGTAAGTCCTATTTCAACAGTAGCGATTGGTCTAGCGATTGGTCTTAATGGTATGTCAGCAAGTGCAGCTTCAATGGGAGTTGCTTCAACAACAGCAGTGCTAGTTTGGGCAACGATGAAGGCTAATAAGTCTGGAGTTCCAATTGCTATTGCTTTAGGTGCAATGAAGATGATGATGCCAAATTTCCTAAAGCATCCAGTAATGGCGATTCCAATGCTTATGACTGCTACAGTAAGTTCTCTAACAGTCCCATTGTTTAAATTGGTGGGGACACCAGCTTCGTCTGGTTTTGGGCTTGTTGGTGCAGTAGGTCCGATTGCTTCATTTGAAGCAGGAGCAAGTATGTTGATTGTTATCTTATCTTGGCTCGTTATTCCTTTTGCAGTAGGTTTTGTATCACACAAAATTTGTAAAGACATTCTGAAACTTTATAAAGACGATATTTTCGTTTTTGAAGGTCAAAATTAATTTGGAGGTTGTATGTTAGTTTATATTGCTGGTTCAGGCGCTATGGGATGTCGTTTTGGATATCAAATTTCTAAAACAAATCATGATGTTATTTTACTTGATAATTGGGCAGACCATATTATGGCTATTAAAGAAAATGGCTTGAAGGTAACAGGTGATACAGAGGACCTTGTTAAACTTCCTATCATGAAGCCAACTGATGCGACAGAAGAAGCAGATTTAATTATTTTGTTTACTAAAGCAATGCAGTTGCCAAATATGCTTCAAGATATTAAAAAAATTATTGGTAAGAAAACAAAGGTCTTATGTCTTTTAAATGGATTAGGACATGAAGATGTCATTCGTCAATATATCCCTGAACACAATATTTTGATGGGAGTAACAGTTTGGACTGCAGGGTTGAAAGGACCAGGGCATGCTCATCTGGAAGGAGTTGGTTCTGTAAATCTTCAAAGTATCGATCCTAACAATCAAGAAGCAGGTCATCGCGTTACTGAATTGCTTAATGAAGCAAAATTACAGGCTACTTATGACGAAAATGTTTTGCCAAATATTTGGAGAAAAGCTTGTGTTAACGGAACGATGAATTCAACTTGCGCCTTGCTAGATTGTACAATTGGTCAACTCTTTGCTAGTGAAGACGGCGTAAATATGGTACATGAAATTATCCATGAATTTGTTACTGTTGGAAAAGCAGAAGGTGTAGAGCTTGATGAAGAAGAAATAACAAAGTACGTTATGGATACATCTGTTAAAGCAGCCCATCATTACCCTTCAATGCATCAAGACTTAGTTCAAAATCAGCGCTTAACTGAAATTGATTTCTTAAATGGCGCAGTGAATAAAAAAGGTGAAAACCTAGGCATTGATACACCTTACTGTCGATTAATCACACAATTAATTCACACTAAAGAAAATGTACTTAGCATAAAATAATAATCAACCGGGAGAATAGTGCCCGGTTTTTTGATATGCTTAATGATAATGATTTTGTTATACTAAGAATAATAAGAGTTGGGTATTTTTTTCGAGAAGTATTTACAGCATAAAATATTACATTTGTATTACAAATATTTCTAAAATATGTTGACATGTTACAAAAAGGATATTATAATAGTAGTGTAAATAAATAAGGAAGTAGGTGTTTATGATGAAAAAAGGACAAGTAAATGATACTAAGCAATCTTACTCTCTACGTAAATATAAATTTGGTTTAGCATCAGTAATTTTAGGGTCATTCATAATGGTCACAAGTCCTGTTTTTGCGGATCAAACTACATCGGTTCAAGTTAATAATCAGACAGGCACTAGTGTGGATGCTAATAATTCTTCCAATGAGACAAGTGCGTCAAGTGTGATTACTTCCAATAATGATAGTGTTCAAGCGTCTGATAAAGTTGTAAATAGTCAAAATACGGCAACAAAGGACATTACTACTCCTTTAGTAGAGACAAAGCCAATGGTGGAAAAAACATTACCTGAACAAGGGAATTATGTTTATAGCAAAGAAACCGAGGTGAAAAATACACCTTCAAAATCAGCCCCAGTAGCTTTCTATGCAAAGAAAGGTGATAAAGTTTTCTATGACCAAGTATTTAATAAAGATAATGTGAAATGGATTTCATATAAGTCTTTTTGTGGCGTACGTCGATACGCAGCTATTGAGTCACTAGATCCATCAGGAGGTTCAGAGACTAAAGCACCTACTCCTGTAACAAATTCAGGAAGCAATAATCAAGAGAAAATAGCAACGCAAGGAAATTATACATTTTCACATAAAGTAGAAGTAAAAAATGAAGCTAAGGTAGCGAGTCCAACTCAATTTACATTGGACAAAGGAGACAGAATTTTTTACGACCAAATACTAACTATTGAAGGAAATCAGTGGTTATCTTATAAATCATTCAATGGTGTTCGTCGTTTTGTTTTGCTAGGTAAAGCATCTTCAGTAGAAAAAACTGAAGATAAAGAAAAAGTGTCTCCTCAACCACAAGCCCGTATTACTAAAACTGGTAGACTGACTATTTCTAACGAAACAACTACAGGTTTTGATATTTTAATTACGAATATTAAAGATGATAACGGTATCGCTGCTGTTAAGGTACCGGTTTGGACTGAACAAGGAGGGCAAGATGATATTAAATGGTATACAGCTGTAACTACTGGGGATGGCAACTACAAAGTAGCTGTATCATTTGCTGACCATAAGAATGAGAAGGGTCTTTATAATATTCATTTATACTAGCAAGAAGCTAGTGGGACACTTGTAGGTGTAACAGGAACTAAAGTGACAGTAGCTGGAACTAATTCTTCTCAAGAACCTATTGAAAATGGTTTAGCAAAGACTGGTGTTTATAATATTATCGGAAGTACTGAAGTAAAAAATGAAGCTAAAATATCAAGTCAGACCCAATTTACTTTAGAAAAAGGTGACAAAATAAATTATGATCAAGTATTGACAGCAGATGGTTACCAGTGGATTTCTTACAAATCTTATAGTGGTGTTCGTCGCTATATTCCTGTGAAAAAGCTAACTACAAGTAGTGAAAAAGCGAAAGATGAGGCGACTAAACCGACTAGTTATCCCAACTTACCTAAAACAGGTACCTATACATTTACTAAAACTGTAGATGTGAAGAGTCAACCTAAAGTATCAAGTCCAGTGGAATTTAATTTTCAAAAGGGTGAAAAAATACATTATGATCAAGTGTTAGTAGTAGATGGTCATCAGTGGATTTCATACAAGAGTTATTCCGGTATTCGTCGCTATATTGAAATTTAAAGCTAAATCTTTTTAGATTTAGCTTTACTAATATTATGTGTGTTGGAAAAAACAGTGGAGATTTACGTCAAAATTATATTATTTGGATAGTATCGAATAGATAGAATGTGGAGAAAAGTAGGAAATAGTTAAGAAAGGTATTTATGACGCTTCGAGAATTAACAATAGAAGAATTTAAAGAACATTCAGGAAATTATGATTCACAATCATTTTTACAAACACCTGAGATGGCTAAACTTTTAGAAAAACGCGGCTATGATGTTAGGTATTTGGGATATCGAGTAGAAAATAAACTAGAGATAATCAGTTTATCTTATATTATGCCAGTCACTGGTGGTTTTCAAATGAAAATTGATTCAGGACCAGTTCATTCAAATTCTAAGTATCTAAAACAATTTTATAAAGCATTGCAAGGCTATGCCAAATCCAACGGTGTTCTAGAATTAATAGTTGAGCCTTATGATGATTACCAATTATTCACTAGTTCGGGAGTTCCTAGTAATCAGGGAAATGATAATCTGATTGAAGATTTTACCAGTTCAGGTTATCACCATGATGGTTTAACAACTGGTTTTACTGGTAAATATTTATCTTGGCACTATGTTAAAAATTTAGAAGGTGTCACTTCTGAAACGTTACTATCTTCATTCTCTAAGACAGGACGAGCTTTGGTTAAGAAAGCAATGTCTTTTGGAATCAAGGTTCGCGTTCTTAAACGTGATGAGCTACATTTATTTAAAGAGATAACAACTTCTACGTCAAATAGACGTGATTATATGGATAAGTCCTTAGATTATTATCAAGATTTTTACGATAGCTTTGAAGGCAAGGCTGAATTTGTGATTGCCACTTTAAATTTTAGAGAATACGACCATAACTTGCAAATAAAAGCTGAAGCATTGGAAAATAAGCTTAAATTGCTTGATGAACGTTTTAGGGAAAATGCAGACTCTCCTAAGTATCATAGGCAACGCTCTGAAATAATTAATCAACTGGCTAGTTTTGAAACACGACGACAAGAAGTTCAGTCATTTATTCAAAAGTATGATAACCAAGACGTTGTTTTAGCTGGTAGTCTATTTGTTTATAGTCTTAAGGAGACAGTTTATTTCTTTTCAGGATCCTACACAGAATTTAATAAATTTTATGCACCAGCAGTTCTTCAGGAATATGTTATGCAAGAGGCTCTCAAAAGAGGTTCTACTTTCTATAACCTCCTAGGTATTCAGGGAACTTTTGATGGTTCAGATAGTATTCTTCGCTTTAAACAGAATTTTAATGGTTATATCATTCGTAAAATGGGAACTTTTAACTATTATCCAAGTCCTTTTAAATACAAAGGAATTCAGCTTCTTAAAAAGGTTTTGAAGAGAAATTAAAGTATTTGTAAAAGCTAATCTTTAGATTAGGCTTTTTTAGTTTATTGATAGTTTTTGGAAGAAAATGCTTGACATTGAAAGAAAAAGAGATATAATTAAATTGCAAACGATTTCAATTCAAGGAGGGACTATGCTAAAGTCAAAGAGAAAAGAAATTATCTTATCACGACTTGAGCAAAATAAGAGTGTTACTTTAGATGAATTAACGTCTATCTTAGAGACTTCTGAATCTACAGTTCGCAGGGATTTAGATGAACTTGAATCTGAAGGTTTTTTAAAAAGGGTGCATGGTGGTGCTGAATTACCATACTCACTTGGCCAGGAATTAAGTAATCAAGAAAAAGCTATCAAAAACGTTCAAAAAAAATTGGATATTGCTAGACAAACTGCAAAGCTGATAGCAAAGCAAGATGTTATATTTATTGATGCCGGAACTACGACAGAATTATTAATTGATTTTCTCCCTCACGAGCAATTAACGGTGGTGACGAATTCTATTCATCATGCTGCAAAGTTAGTTGATAGAGGGATAAAAACAATCATTATCGGAGGAGCGGTTAAACATTCAACAGATGCTAGTATTGGCCAGGTAGCCATTAATCAGATTAGGCAGATAACGGTTGACAAAGCTTTTCTGGGGATGAATGGTATAGATGAAGTTTATTTAACTACACCAGATTTAGAAGAAGCTGCTATTAAAGAAGCTATTATTAATAATAGTCAACAAACCTTTATTCTAATGGATTCATCTAAAATTGGACAAGTTACATTTGCTAAAGTGAAAGAGATAAATGACATTAATTTAGTAACTAATAAGACTGATTCAGAACTTATGACAATAATAAAAGAGAAAATGAAGGTGATTCAAGTATGATTTATACAGTAACATTAAATCCATCGATTGATTTTATTGTTCGTCTAGATACACTATTGTTGGGTAGTGTTAACCGTATGACTAGCGATGATAAATATGTAGGTGGTAAAGGAATTAATGTTAGTCGCATATTAAAACGCTTAAAAATTGACAATACTGCTACAGGTTTTATCGGTGGATTTACAGGACATTTTGTTGAAGATGGACTTGTATCAGAAGGTATCAAAACTGACTTTGTTTCTGTTAATGAAGATACACGTATCAACGTTAAAGTAAAAGCAAAAATTGAAACTGAAATCAATGGCGGGGGTCCTAGGATAACAAATGAACAACTTCATCGTCTAGAGAAACTTCTTTCGAGACTAACACCTGAGGACACAGTAGTTTTCGCAGGTTCAGCACCAGCTAGCCTTGGAAATAAGGTCTATAATACATTGATTCCAATTGCTAAAAAGACAGGAGCGGAAGTTGTTTGCGATTTTGAAGGTCAGACACTTTTAGACGCTCTTGCTTATCAGCCTCTTTTAGTAAAACCGAATAACCATGAATTAGCAGATATTTTTGGCGTAGAGCTAGAAGGTCTGCCTGATATCGAAAAATATGCACATAAGATTCTAGATAAAGGAGCTAAGAATGTTATCGTTTCTATGGCAGGGGATGGTGCATTGTTAGTAACTCCAGAAGCTTCATATTTTGCAAAACCGATTAAGGGTGAAGTGAAAAATTCCGTTGGGGCTGGTGATTCAATGGTAGCTGGCTTTACAGGAGAATTTGTTAAGTCAAAAAATCCAGTAGAAGCACTAAAATGGGGCGTAGCTTGTGGTACAGCAACCACTTTCTCAGATGATTTAGCAACAGCTGAGTTTATCCAAGATATTTATAATAAAGTTGAGGTAGAAAAATTATGAAAATCCAAGACCTACTAAAAAAAGAAGTTATGATTATGGATTTAAAAGCAACCAGTAAAGAGGCTGCAATTGATGAAATGATTACAAAATTAGTTGACACAGGTGTTGTGACAAACTTTGCTATTTTTAAAGATGGCATCATGAAGCGTGAGGCACAAACATCAACTGGATTAGGTGATGGTATCGCTATGCCACATAGTAAAAATGCTGCCGTTAAAGAAGCTACTGTCCTTTTTGCAAAATCTGCATCAGGTGTTGATTACGAAGCACTTGATGGACAGCCAACTGATTTATTCTTTATGATTGCTGCGCCAGATGGTGCTAATGATACGCATTTAGCTGCCTTGGCAGAACTATCTAAATATCTTTTAAAAGAAGGGTTCGCTGATCAATTACGTCAAGCAAAAACGCCAGATGACATTATTGCTACTTTTGATAGTAATAGCATTTCTCAAGAAACAGTAGCTCCACAAACAGTACAATCAACAAGTAAAGGTTCAGATTATATTGTTGCAGTAACAGCTTGCACTACGGGAATTGCCCACACGTATATGGCAGAAGAAGCTTTAAAGAAAAAAGCAGCTGAAATGGGTGTAGGTATTAAAGTTGAAACAAATGGCGCTTCTGGTGTAGGAAATAAGTTGACTTCAAGTGATATTGCAAGGGCTAAGGGTGTTATTATTGCAGCAGATAAGGCTGTAGAGATGGATCGTTTTGATGGCAAACCTTTGGTATCACGTCCGGTAGCTGATGGTATTAAAAAAAGTGAAGACTTAATTAACATTATTCTCGATAATAAGGCACAAACCTATCATGCAAAAAATCAAAATGATAAACAATCAGGTGAATCTGATGGAAAATCAGGCTTAGGCTCTGCTTTTTATAAACACCTTATGGGTGGTGTATCACAAATGTTACCATTCGTTATTGGTGGTGGTATTATGATTGCGATTGCTTTCCTTTTTGATAACATACTTGGTGTACCAAAAGACCAATTAAGTAATTTAGGTTCATACCATGAAATTGCAGCCTTATTCAAAAATATCGGTGGCGCAGCATTTGCATTTATGTTACCAGTATTGGCAGGTTATATCGCTTATTCAATAGCTGAAAAACCAGGACTAGTAGCTGGCTTCGTAGCTGGTTCAATTGCATCAAGTGGACTGGCATTCGGTAAAGTACCTTTTGCAGAAGGTGGGAAAGCAACCTTAGCATTAGCAGGTGTGCCATCAGGTTTCTTAGGGGCTTTAGTAGGTGGTTTCTTAGCTGGTGGAGTTATCCTACTACTTAGAAAATTACTTTCAGGTCTCCCAAAATCGCTTGAAGGTATTAAATCAATTCTTCTATACCCATTGTTAGGTGTTTTGATTACAGGTTTCTTGATGTTGCTCGTAAACATTCCAATGGCAGCTATCAACACAGCTCTTAACACTTTCTTACAAGGTTTATCTGGTAGTTCAGCAGTCTTGATGGGCTTACTAGTTGGTGGTATGATGGCTGTAGATATGGGTGGGCCTGTTAATAAAGCAGCTTATGTTTTTGGTACAGGTACTCTTGCAGCAACTGTTGCAAATGGCGGCTCTGTTGTTATGGCAGCTGTAATGGCTGGAGGAATGGTTCCACCGTTAGCAGTATTTGTGGCAACTTTATTATTTAAAGATAAATTTAATAATGAAGAACGTCAATCTGGTCTAACAAATATCGTTATGGGGTTATCTTTTATCACTGAAGGTGCTATTCCGTTTGGTGCTGCTGACCCAGCTCGTGCAATCCCTAGCTTTATTGTAGGTTCAGCCTTAACTGGAGCACTTGTTGGTTTAGCTGGTATCAAGTTGATGGCTCCTCATGGAGGGATTTTTGTCATCGCATTAACAAGTAATCCTTTACTTTATATTCTATTTATTCTAATTGGAGCGGTAGTCTCAGGTGTACTCTTTGGCTTGTTCCGTAAAACAAAATAGTTAATCTCAACTTATCCAAATTTACATTGAATAAAAGGTGAATAAACTATCGTTATTGGGTCTATTCGCCTTTTTATGTTGTAAAAGAATGGTAGATTAATCATTAATAATTGCTAATCTTTTTTCAATAGGATATGATTTATTTAAGCAAAAAAATGGATAATATGATTGAGGAAAGGAGGTAAGCAATGATTAAATGGAATGAAAAAGAAACAAAACTAGTTGATACAAGTTTTTCAATTATGTTGTATCTAAAAACGCTATTTGCAGTCGGACAAGTAGTAGCTGGCGTTTTATTATATTATTTTAAACCTACACAAATAAAACATCTCCTATTTCTTTTAACTGAAGGTGAAGTTCACGGTGGGATTCATGGTTTTATTTCTGCTCATTTCTTGAAAATAAGCAGTTATATTAATGATTCGGCTAGTCATTTAGCCGCTATCTATCTATTAATTCATGGCGGTATCAAATTAGTAGCACTTATTTTATTACATAAAGAGAAATTATTTGCTTACCCTTTATCAATTTTAGTTTTCGTTGGGTTTATCATTTTCCAACTAAGGGAATATTTTTCTAGTCATAGCATTTTAATGATTTTTCTATGTGTATTTGATGTTATCATGATAATTTTAACATGGTTAGAATATCAGAAAATGAAATTGAATTTTTCAAAAAGGTGACTTCCCCCATGCCTTAGCGCTTGTTTTTATAAGCGCTTTTTTGCTACAATATGACTATGAAAACTATTAGACTTCCTGCGAAACTAAAATCCTAGTTC